>NZ_NFKD01000068.1:0-24987 GCF_002160215.1 Bacteroides sp. An19
TCCGTGGGAGACAGAGGTCTCCCTTTTTTATTTTGTATTGCCGGATGACCCTGATTCCGGGCTTCCACCGCCTTCCTCCGCCCTTTCCGCTACGCTCCAAGGACGGAGGAAGGCGGTGGCGGAGTTGCACTTCTAACTTGACGGTGGGCAAATATATTGCCTTTTTGGCTAAATATTCCTCAATAAAATGCCTGACAGATTGATTAGTTTTCGATTTTTCCCTACATTTGGCAAGATATTTGTAACGTTTCTGACGAAACCATATGATTTAAAGAATATAACACTTATGATGTACTGGATTTTATTTATTGCCATTGCCCTTATCAGTTATTGGGTACAGGCTAACTTGAAACGAAAGTTCGACAAGTATTCACACATTGCGCTAACCAATGGAATGACAGGCAAAGAGGTTGCTGAAAAAATGCTACGCGACAATGGCATCTACGATGTCCGGGTTACCAGCACACCGGGTATGCTCACCGACCATTACAATCCTGCCAACAAAACCGTCAATCTCAGCGAAGGGGTCTATAACACGTGCAGTGTAGCCGCAGCAGCCGTAGCCGCACACGAATGCGGACACGCCATACAACACGCACGGGCCTACGCTCCGCTTCAGATGCGTTCGGCGCTAGTACCCGTGGTGCAGTTCTCTTCTTCCATCGTGCAATGGGTGTTATTGGCAGGAATGTTCCTCATCAATACGTTCCCCCAACTGATGCTTATCGGCATCTGCCTTTTTGCGATGACCACGTTGTTCAGCTTTATCACCTTGCCGGTAGAAATCGATGCAAGCCGACGTGCCCTGGTATGGCTGAAAGGGGCAGGCATCACTAATGCCTATAACCAGACTCAGGCTTTCGATGCCTTGAAATCGGCGGCATATACCTACGTAGTGGCTGCATTGGGGTCGCTTGCCACATTGATTTACTACGTGTCGATTTTCACCAACCGCCGCTAGTAAAGATATTTTGCGAGTTCCTATTTTGCCTTTTACAAATTACGGCTGCTTATGGCTACAAAATGGTAATCAGTAAATGGTAAATGATAAAGGTTTTTTCCGTAATTTTGCGACCACAAACTTTTAAAACCGATTTATTATGGCAACAAAACCAGGCATTCCGAAAGGAACCAGAGACTTTTCGCCCGTGGAAATGGCGAAACGTAATTATATATTCGATACCATCCGCAAGGTATTCCACCTCTATGGGTTCCAACAGATAGAAACCCCCTCTATGGAAAACCTTTCTACGCTGATGGGCAAATATGGCGAAGAAGGAGACAAACTGCTCTTCAAGATACAAAACTCGGGAGACTACTTTTCGGGACTTACCGATGAGGAGCTGCTCTCACGCAACGCGGCCAAGTTGGCAAGCAAATTTTGCGAAAAAGGCTTACGCTATGACCTTACCGTTCCTTTTGCCCGCTACGTGGTAATGCACCGCGAAGAACTGACATTCCCTTTCAAACGCTTCCAAATTCAGCCCGTATGGCGTGCCGACCGACCGCAGAAGGGACGTTACCGGGAATTTTACCAATGTGACGCCGATGTCGTGGGAAGCAACTCACTCCTGAACGAGGTAGAACTGGTGCAGATGATTGATACCGTATTCACCCAATTCGGTATCCGTGTCGCCATCAAGATAAACAACCGCAAAATCCTGAGCGGTATAGCCGAAATCATCGGCGAAGCGGACAAGATAGTAGACATCACCGTAGCCATCGACAAGCTGGACAAAATCGGACTAGACAATGTCAATGCCGAACTTGCCTCAAAAGGTATCCCACAAGAAGCCATCGACAAGCTTCAGCCCATTATCCAGCTGAGCGGAACAAACGAAGAAAAGCTCGACACCCTGAAACAGGTGCTCGCCGCCAGCCAGACAGGAATGAAAGGCATCGAAGAAAGCGAGTTTATCCTGAAGACACTTGCCGGACTGAATATCCGTTCGGAAGTGGAACTTGACCTCACTCTGGCACGCGGCCTGAACTATTACACGGGTGCCATCTTCGAAGTGAAAGCCCTTGACGTACAGATAGGAAGCATCAGCGGAGGCGGACGATATGACAACTTGACAGGTGTATTCGGCATGGAAGGTGTATCGGGCGTAGGCATCTCATTCGGTGCCGACCGTATTTATGACGTTCTGAACCAGCTCGACCTGTATCCGAAAGATGCATCGGCTGGCACACAAGTGTTGTTCGTTAATTTCGGTGAAGCAGAAACTGCTTATGTACTTCCGATTCTCGCGAAAGTGCGTGCGGCAGGCATCTCTGCCGAGATTTATCCCGACAGTGCCAAGATGAAGAAACAGATGAGCTACGCCAATGCAAAAGCGGTCCCTTTCGTAGCCATCGTGGGTGAAAACGAAATGCAGGAAGGCAAAGTGACACTTAAGAATATGGCGACCGGAGAGCAGGCTTTGATCACTCCGGACGAGTTGATTGCCTCTTTCTGATAAAGTTGACAAGGTAACAAGTTGACGAGTTGACAAGGTTTTAGAAAATACCAGTAGATAAAAAGGAGTCAGAAGGAGTTAAATGCCAATAGCACAAAAGTATTGGCTTCCAACTCCCTTTAACTCCTTGCCGGCTAAATGCGGACATTCATTTCACATCATCCGGTTGATGCCAGCACGACTATTTAAAGCCTTGCAGCCCAGTCACCTCGTTACCTCATCGCTTGAAACTTTCAATTGCTTTTTCGGTGTAATCCCCAACTCTTTCAGCATCTCCGCCTGGCGGATGACGTTGCCTTTTCCTTCCGAAAGTTGTCCCAATGCCGTGTCGTATGCCGAAGAAGCCGCTTTCAGCGTATCCCCTATCCGTTCGAAAGTCTCGGTAAACCCTACCAGCTTCTCATAAAGTGCAGTGCCACGACGCACAATCTCCTGAATGTTCTTCTCCTGATATTCCCGCTTCCATAAGTCGAGTGCCAACCGGAGCGCAGCTATCAAGTTGGTAGGACTCATCAGCACCACCTTCTTGCGGTAGGCATAGTTCCACAGGTCAGGATCCGCCTGCAGGGCAAGCACATAGGCAGGCTCGTTGGGGATGAACATCATCACGAAATCCAGCGAGGCGATGTCGTAGCGCGAATAATCCTTACGGCTCAGCTCATCGATGTGGGCACGTACCGATGTCAGGTGCGCCTTGAGCAGACGCTCCTGCTCCTCGCGGTCTTCGCTTACCACATAAGCGGCGTAAGCGGTGAGCGACACCTTCGAGTCGATGATTACGCGGCGGTTATCGGGATACATCACCAGCACATCAGGCTGGAGCCGCTGCCCTTCTTCGTTGCGTACAGGATTCCCCTTCTCATCTTTCAAGAACTCTTGGCGGAAATATTCCTCGCCCTCACGCAGTCCTGAGTTTTCCAGAATGGTTTCCAACACCATTTCCCCCCAATTACCCTGCATCTTCGAGTCTCCTTTCAGTGCACGGGTCAGGTTGTTGGCATCATCGCTGATTTGCTTGTTCAGCTGCACCAGCTCCTTGATGCGGTCTTCCAGCGAGAAACGTTGTTTCGATTCTTTGTCATAAACCTCTTCCACCCTATGCCTGAACTCCTTCAGATTGTCACCCAAAGGCTTCAGCAAGGCTCCCAAGCTTTCTGCGCTCTGGCGGTTGAATGCCTCAGCGCGCTGGCGGAGTATCTTGTCGGCTAAGGTTTCAAACTCCAGTGCCGAGCGTTTGTGCAGGTCTTCCATCTCGCGCTTCTGCTCTGCCAGCCTTTCTTCGGAACGGCGGCGTTCGGCTTCTATCAATTCGTGAGCGTGCATTTCCTGCATCTTCAGCTGTACTTCCAGTGCCGCACCTTTCCGCGATGCAAGCAGCCAGCCTGCCACGCACCCCACGACAAGCCCGATAATCAAATATAGTATTTCCATACAAACAAGTTTTTTTACGGAGAACAAAGATAACAATTTCATTACAATCGTTACAATTGTTACAATTACAGTTAATCGAAAATCGTTTTCGAGTCATCCGGAATGAAAAAGAAAGAATTATCTATTTATATACTATATTATATATAATATATATAATATAAATTTTATAGCCACTTTTATCCCGTACGAATAAAACCGTTTTAAAATAACTGTAATTGTAACAATTGTAACGCCCCCTTACAAAACTTACAAATGACAAATGCTACATTGAATTTTCAAAAGCCGGTGATACAATTGACGGCATTGTCATTTCTGCTGGAATTGTAAGGATGGTAACCGTAAGGAGTTTAAATAAGTTTAAAGCGCTGCCGGGACTTAAGCCAACAACGCTGATTTTTGTGTACTTTCGCACTGATTTTTAAAAGTTCAGAACAATGGAATTAAAAAGGAGCAAGGCAGAGTGGATGCGCCGCTATGCCAGTTTTGTCATTATTCTTTTTGTCATCGCCTTGGGCACCTCGTTGTCTATCCGCGCCAATCTCGGGTCATCACCTATATCCGCCCCACCCTATATCCTCTCGCTGATACCGGGGATGAAGATGACGATGGGCCAGCTCACCATCTGCATGCATGTGTTCTTCATCTTGATTCAGATGCTGCTCTTGCGCAAGGATTTCGAGAAACGCCAGTACACCCAGATTTTGGTTTCTTTCCTTTTCGGTTTCTACACCGACCTCACCATGTGGCTCACCGCGCCGCTACAGGTGCCTTTCGAGCTCAATCCGGTGGCAGGTTACCCGTTGCGTTTCATCGAACTGCTCGCCGGAGGTGCCATATTGGCATTCGGCATCGCCTGCGAGGTGCGCTGCGACTCGTTGATGCTTGCCGGCGAAGGGCTTCCGCTTGCCATCTCCCGTTTTCTCAGAAAAGATTTCGGCAAGGTGAAAATCTGTTCCGACACCTGCTTAGTATGCATCGGCACCGTTTTCATGTTCGTCTATTTCGGGCACTGGAGCTGGAAGATGGTGGGCGTAGGCACGTTGGTATCCATGTTCTACGTCGGAATCATGGTACGGGTATTCTCGCCTCACCTCCAGTGGTTAGACCTGATTTTCATCCCCAAAGGCGAGCGCCGGAAAGCTGCCCCACAAACCAGCGACGAGTGGAGAGGCAACCACGTCATCACCATCGCGCGCATGTACGGGAGCGGAGGCGATGCCATCGGTGCGGAAGTAGCACGCCGCCTAGAATGCCCCTGCTACAACCGCCAGCTCATCGACCAGACGGCACAACAGATGGGATATTCCGCCGACTTCGTGGCACAGAACGAGCAAACCCTTTCCACCTCCCGCCTGTGGGAAATGATATTTGCCGACAGCGGCATACCGGCATCCATGAACCCCTCGAAAGAAGACGCCATCTACGTCAGCCAGAGCCGGACTATCCGCGGGTTGGCGCACAAAAGCCCTTGCGTCATCATCGGCAGGTTAGGAAACTGGATTTTGCGCGATGACCCGCACGTGCTCCGTGTCTTCATCATGTCGGGACGGGACTTTGCGGTCAAGCAGCTTGCCGACAAACTCCACCTTTCGGCAACAGATGCCGCCAGAAAAATCGAACAGGTCAACACCGGACGTGCCAACCACTATTGGCACTACACCGGCAAGCAATGGACCGACATCAATGGCTACGACCTGATTATCAACACCGAGCGGACCGGAATCGATGGAGCCGTAGACATGATTCTGCGTGCCGCAAGGCAGATAGTCTGAACCGGCAAGGCATATAAGTGCGCCGCCCGATGTACCTATATGCATCTGTCCGCGCAGCTATGTGGCAGACATCATGCTGACAGAATGTCAGAAAAACACTTTGGCACGGTTTTAGTAGAGAAAAAGGTGGCTTGCATGGACAAGCCCGATAGAATTTAATGAATAACGTATAAAAATATAAACATTATGAACATTAAACCATTAGCAGACAGAGTGCTAATTCTTCCGGCACCTGCAGAAGAAAAGACAATCGGTGGCATCATCATCCCCGATACAGCAAAAGAAAAACCGTTGCAAGGTGAAGTTGTAGCCGTAGGCAATGGCACAAAAGACGAAGAAATGGTCCTGAAAGCAGGCGACCAAGTATTATATGGCAAATATTCGGGCACAGAAATCGAACACGACGGTGTAAAATACCTGATTATGCGTCAAAGCGATGTGCTCGCCGTACTCAATTAATAATGAATAATGAACAATTAAAAACGAAGAATCATGGCAAAAGAAATACTTTTCAATATTGATGCCCGCGACCAGTTGAAGAAAGGCGTGGACGAACTGGCAAATGCCGTAAAAGTGACACTGGGTCCGAAAGGACGTAACGTCATCATCGAAAAGAAATTCGGTGCTCCGCAAATCACGAAAGACGGTGTAACCGTAGCAAAAGAAATCGAACTGGCAGACGCTTTCCAGAACACCGGCGCACAGTTGGTGAAATCTGTAGCTTCGAAAACCGGCGACGATGCAGGCGACGGTACAACTACCGCAACCGTACTGGCTCAGGCTATCGTAGGCGTAGGACTGAAGAACGTAACCGCCGGTGCCAACCCGATGGACTTGAAGCGTGGTATCGACAAAGCCGTAGCGAAAGTCGTTGAATGCATCAAGGCTCAGGCTGAAACCGTAGGCGACAACTATGACAAGATAGAACAAGTAGCTACCGTATCTGCCAACAACGACCCGGTTATCGGTAAACTGATTGCCGACGCTATGCGTAAGGTTTCGAAAGACGGTGTCATCACCATCGAAGAAGCCAAAGGTACCGACACCACCATCGGCGTTGTAGAAGGTATGCAGTTCGACCGTGGATATCTGTCTCCTTACTTCGTAACGGATACAGAAAAGATGGAATGCGTAATGGAACGTCCGTACATCCTGATTTACGATAAGAAAATCAGCAACCTGAAAGACTTCCTGCCTATCCTCGAACCTGCCGTACAGAGCGGACGTCCTTTGCTGGTTATCGCAGAAGATGTAGATAGCGAAGCCTTGACCACATTGGTTGTCAACCGCTTGCGTGGCCAGTTGAAGATTTGTGCCGTTAAGGCTCCGGGCTTCGGCGACCGTCGTAAAGCCATGCTGGAAGATATCGCTATCCTGACGGGTGGTGTTGTCATCAGCGAAGAAAAGGGTTTGAAACTGGAACAAGCCACTATCGACATGCTGGGTAGCTGCGAAAAAGTTACCATCACGAAAGAAAACACAACCATCGTGAACGGTGCCGGTGACAAAGACAACATTTTGGACCGTATCAACCAAATCAAGGCTGAAATCAAGAACTCTACTTCCGACTATGACAAGGAAAAACTTCAGGAACGTCTTGCCAAATTGTCGGGCGGTGTAGCCGTGCTTTACGTAGGTGCAGCCAGCGAAGTGGAAATGAAGGAAAAGAAAGACCGTGTAGACGATGCTTTGTGCGCGACACGTGCGGCTATCGAAGAAGGTATCGTTCCGGGCGGTGGCGTAACCTACATCCGTGCCATCGATGCACTGGAAGGCTTGAAGGGTGACAATGCCGATGAAACTACCGGTATCGAAATCATCAAACGTGCCATCGAAGAACCGTTGCGCCAGATTGTTGCCAACGCCGGCAAGGAAGGTGCAGTAGTTGTTCAGAAAGTACGTGAAGGCAAAGGTGACTTCGGCTACAATGCACGCACAGACGTTTACGAAAATCTGCATGCCGCAGGCGTGGTAGACCCTGCCAAGGTAACCCGTGTAGCATTGGAAAATGCGGCTTCTATCGCCGGTATGTTCCTGACTACAGAATGTGTCATCGTAGATAAGAAAGAAGACAAGCCCGAAATGCCGGCACCCGGAATGGGAGGCATGGGTGGCATGATGTAATATATCTCTTACCCGATAAAAAGAAAGCGGGGGTACGTAAAAGTGCCTCCGCTTTTTTTGTGTTTTTCACTGAACCGCAGATTAACGCAGATTTTCGCAGATAATATTGCAAGAAAGCAAGAAAGACTCTGTAAAAATAAAATAATCCGTGAAAATCTGCGTTAATCTGCGGTTTTCTTCGTACTTTTAGGGACACGAAACTTAAACCTGAAAGCTTATGACGAAAGAAGAATTGATGCGCAAAGCTATAGAACTGTCGATACGCAATGTAGCCGAAGGAGGAGGCCCCTTTGGAGCCGTCATCGCACGCAACGGGGAAATCATCGCCACAGGTACTAACCGAGTAACCCCCGACCACGACCCTACCGCCCATGCCGAAGTAAGCGCCATCCGTGCCGCTTGCCGGAAACTGGGGACATTCGACCTGAGCGGATGCGAAATCTACACCTCGTGCGAACCTTGCCCCATGTGTCTGGGAGCCATCTATTGGGCGCATCTGGACCGCATGTATTACGGAAACGACAAACACGATGCCGCCCGTATCGGATTCGATGACGCATTCATCTACAAAGAACTGGAACTGAATCCTGAAGACCGCCGCCTGCAAGCGGAACGCCTCTTGCCCGAAGAAGCCCTCAAAGCTTTCACCGACTGGGAAAATAAAACGGACAAAACAGCGTACTAATGATTAATGTGCTAATGTGGCAATGTGCTAATGTGACAATGCGATAATGTGGCAATGTGATAATGTGATAATGTGGCAATGTGATAATGTGATAATGTGACAATGCAATAATGTATTCTCACATTAGCACATTATTTATTAGCACATTAATCATTATTCATTATTCATTAGCACATTAACAAAAAAGGTTGCAAAGCTCTACGCCCTGCAACCTCCATTATTCATTCCATTTTCATTTACTTTTTACTACATTCAAAAAAATCCTAATCTTCTGTCAACGTGTCATGTCTTCCCAGATACGCACATTGTTGTTCTTCATTTCCAGAAGACCTGTTACAAGAATTTTTTTCATCCTTTTAAGCATACTAGTTATCCTGTTTTTATGTTTTACGACACAAAAATACAGGTTTACGACATATGTTATTATATTTAAAAGCAGTTTTTCGCATTCTTCTCGCAAATTCTTGATATAAATCAAAAGTCGTTGATTTTTCTTGGAAACTATACCATCAAATAAAAAAAGATTTAAAAGCCAATGAATGTCGGGATTAATTCGTAACTTAACCCTCGAAAACAACAAATATACACCTTTATGGTAGACATCTATTGCAAAAACAACAATTCCACCCAAAGTTTTCCCGAAGGGAGCAGTTTGCTCGACATCTATAACGGTTTCGGACTGGATATGCCTTATGGCGTGGTAAGCGCCAAGGTAAACAATAAAGTAGAAGACCTGAACTTCAGAGTATACTATAATAAGGATGTCGAGTTCCTCGACATCACAAATCCTTCAGGAATGCGCACTTACTTCCGCTCGTTGTGTTTCATTCTGGTCAAGGCGGTAGAAGAACTCTATCCTCAAGGAAGCATCTCGCTGGAGCATCCTGTATCAAGAGGTTATTATTGCGATTTGCATCTGGACCGTTCCATCGGACTAGACGATGTGATTCGCATCAAGCAGAAAATGCAGGAAATCATTGCAGCAGACATCCCTTTCCAGCGCATCGAGTGCCACACCAGACAAGCGGCCGAAATGTTCCTCCAGCACGGGATGATGGACAAGGCAAAACTCCTCCGCAGCTATGACCAGTTATACACATTTTACTATCGGCTGGGAAACACGACGGATTGCTATTACGGAAGCCTCGTCCCCAGCACCGGATACATCCGTTTGTTCGACATCGTAAAATACTATGACGGACTACTCCTGCGCATCCCTAACCGGAAAGACCCTACCCGGCTGGAAGAAGTGGTAAAGCAAGAAAAAATGCTGGAAGTATTCCAAGAATACCATCGCTGGAACGAGATCTTAGGCATCGCCACCGTAGGCGATTTCAATATCGCGTGCCAGAAAGGGCTTGCCACCGAGCTGGTCAATGTATCCGAAGCACTTCAGGAAAAGAAAATCGTCCGCATCGCCGATGAAATCACCCACCGTGACCAGAACGGGGAACGTGTCAAACTGGTCCTGATTTCGGGACCGTCCTCATCGGGAAAAACCACCTTCAGCAAGCGCCTGAGCGTACAGCTCATCACCAACGGCATGCGCCCTTACCCTATCTCGCTGGACGATTATTTCGTGAACCGCGACGATACCCCGTTGGACGAAAACGGGAAGCACGATTTCGAATCATTCTATGCCCTCGACCTACCTTTTTTCGAATCGCAATTACAAGATCTGATAGCCGGTAAAGAAATTGAACTTCCACGCTTCAACTTCGTGACAGGAAAACGGGAAATGAGTGGCAGGAAACTCCGTATCAATGACAACATGATTCTGATACTGGAAGGCATACACGCACTCAATCCCGAACTGACACGCCACATTCCGGAAGCGAACAAATACAAAATCTATGTATCGGCACTGACCACTATCCAACTGGATAATCATAACTATATCCCAACGACAGACAACCGGCTCCTGCGCCGCATCATCCGCGACTCGAAATACCGGGGAAGCAGTGCCGAGGATACCATCAACCGGTGGGAAAGCGTACGTGCAGGAGAAGAAAAGTGGATTTTCCCTTACCAGGAATATGCCGATGCAATGTTCAACTCCGCCCTTCTGTTCGAGCTTGCCGTGCTGAAAGACTATGCCGAACCCCTCTTACGCAAAGTACCGAACAATTGTCCGGCGTATTCGGAAGCCAACCGCCTGCTTCGTTTTCTGGGCTATTTTACGTCTATCCCCGATAATCAGTTACCACCCACCTCGCTCCTTCGCGAATTCTTGGGTGGAAGCAGCTTCAGATATTAATTCCCGCAGTGTGCCACCGTGCCCACTGTGGTGAGAATATTAATTTTACACATACTTTAAAACGATGAACGAAAGAAAATACACATTCGAAGTGTGCGCCAATTCGGTAGAAAGCTGTCTTGCCGCACAAGAAGGAGGAGCCCAGCGCGTAGAACTGTGCGCCGGCATCCCCGAAGGAGGGACTACCCCTTCGTATGGTGAAATCAAGACCGCACGCCGGATGCTCGACATCCGTCTGCATGTCATCATCCGCCCAAGGGGAGGCGATTTCCTGTATTCTCCCATCGAAGCAGAAACAATGCTGGAAGATATCCGCACGGCACGTAAGGCTGGTGCCGACGGACTGGTGTTCGGATGTCTCACACCGGAAGGCAACATCGACCTGACACTGATGCAAAAACTGATGGAAGCCAGCGGAGACACTCCTGTCACCTTCCATCGTGCCTTCGATCATTGCCAGAATCCTTACCGGGCACTTGATGAACTGGTATCATTGGGAGTGACACGCATCCTTACTTCGGGCCAGCAACCCACCGCCCCTCAAGGTGCCCCTCTTCTCAAAGACCTGCAAGTATATGCCAAAGAGCGCATCATCCTTCTTGCCGGATGTGGCGTGAACGAAACAAATATCCGAAAGCTGGCACAAGACACCAGCATCCGGGAATTCCATTTCTCTGCCCGCGAGCAAGTGAAGAGCCGTATGCTTTTCACCAATCCAGAAGTCACAATGGGAAGCAAAGATGCAGACGAATATACCCGCGATGTCACTACATCCCGACGGGTACGGGCTACAATTGAAGCATTATGCGGAACACCGTATGACTAATCATCCAGCCTGAAACGCCAAGCGCAACAACATGCAGGGTCTGTCACGTCGGGAAAGCATGAAATGCACTCGCACGAGATGCGCTCGTCAATGGTACGGGCGAAACCTGCATACTCTATCTCGCCTACTGGCTTGCAAGGATGGAAAGGCATTCCTTTCCGTTCGCGTGCCCGTTGCACCCGGCATTCACGGGTACGGTACACCAATGTTTTCCTTTCGGCATCCATGATGATATCCGCCTCATTCAGATTCGCATAAAAACGGCATTGCAAGGCACGGGCAAGTCCTTCTAAGCCGGGCCGTTCGGGCAAGCCCAAGAACGCCTTGATGCGCTTGGCTTCAATCACGGTAAACCTCCGCCAAGCCTCGGCATCGTGATGCATCGCCTCGTCCATCCCACGCATCCGCTCTACCGACTGAAACCACACGCCGTCCATCGCCAGCCAGTTTTTCGAATAATCTTCTATCAACCGTATCAACTCTTCTTTGGAGAGTGAAAGCAAAAATTCGTTTTTCATTATGCTTCTTTTTAATGAATCCCGCATCTTGCCAATTAACTTGTAGGGGCAGGGTTTGCCTGCCCGAAAACATCCACGTGGACGCATACGAGCGGGCGAACCCCACCCCTACATTGGCTAATTGCAGAATATATCAAAATAGTAAATAATGCCAATCAGGAGTTAAAAGGGAGTTATCTCCCGCTGGGCGGGCTGGGAGTTAGATGCCAATACCCCTTGCACTGTTTTCAGAGAGACAGGGCTATTGGACTTTAACTCCTGAATGAAGTGATAACTCCTATGCAACTTAACTACGTTTAACTCCTGATTCGTATAAATAGTAAATTATCAAATCGTAAATTGATTAATCTGTGGTGAAAACCAATCTATTATAATCCGTGAACCGTGTTCAACAGCTGGTCTCCCATACCGATGGTGTATCCGTGTGATTCGAACACCACCCGATTGAACGTATCGGCAATGATGAAAATAGGCAACCGTGTGCCGGAACTGAACTTCATTTCCTTCCGGATAGCGGCTTCTATGCTTCCATCCGAATCAATCCCGAACGAAACGGTGGCGGGCAAACCTGCTATCGGAGCCGACATATATTTCCCGTAAGCGGCACGAGAGGGGAAAAGAAGCACGATTTTCCTGCCCCACGCTTCCAGTTCCTTCGCCTTGGCGGCTATGTCCTTCAAGGCATGGTTGGTAGGCTCATCGCCCACGCCTAAAATGCCCACAATGAAATAGCCCCTGCCCGTGGTGAGCAAAACCGAAGTCTCCACGCCTTCCGGAGTCTGGAACTTGGATTCCGAATTGAAGCTGCCTATCACACTGACCGCCTCCTCACTCTCACGCATCACCAGTCCTGCATCGGTTTCCTTATCCTGCTCCACGCCAAAGAAAGACACTTGCGCCAGCACGCCTCCCTTAGCCAGACGGGTGCCGGACACCATCATATAATAGCCTGCCGGAACCGGGACCGGTTCTTTGAACAACTTGCTCCAAGGCTCGAAATCGGGATAAACCTGCAAGGCAAACCCTTCTCCATCGAAACGGGACAAGGAGAAATGGCGTGCATACGACGGGTCGCCCAGACGGGGTATCGGCGTATAGTCCAGCTTCAGCGTGCCTTCCGCCACTTGTTCCGAACGTCCGCTTTCGAAATCTACCGCTACATCCTTGCCGTTCTCCTTATATAATACATATCCCGTCACACGGTCTATCCATGCGGGAATGCCGAGCGAACGTGCCACCGCTACAAAGAACGTGTTCCGCGAAGTCCGGTCTGCCATACGGCTTTTCCATACCCCTTCGGGAGAAATCACCGTACCCACCGTACACAAGTCATCCCGAAGCGTCAGGCTATCCTTGCACCATTCCACCAGTTCCAAAGGTTTCTCGCGGAAACGGGCGGCATCCGTTTCGGGTATCTCACGCTGGAAGAACGAACGGTAAGGAGTCAGCATTTCGTATCCGATGCGCGGAGCCAAGACCGTAGCCACATCCGCCAGCGAATCCGTATGATACAGATGGTCGTCCAGCACGCTTGCCTCCGCATCGCGCAAGTCTTTCTCGGCAAGTGTGCCCAGCAAATCCAGCGCACGACTCCGCATCTCCCGTCCTGCCGCTTCTTTCAAGAAAGCCTCTATCTCCGAAGCGTTTCCGCGCGAAGCCACGATATAGGGTGCAACCGCTTCTGCTTCATATCCCGTTTCCGAGGCAAAGGCACGAATCGCGTCCGCACTGGGGAAGGAAGCGATATACGCATGGCGGATGGAGTCTTCCCGGTTGAAACGGATATCGTTCTCAGCGCGTTGCTCCGGCGTAACTTCCGGAAGTGTCGGGTCACCTGCGGGAGGAACGATGTCAAGCGAGAACGAAAGCGTGTCGCCTACCTGATGTTCGAGCCGGAGTTTTACTTCCTTGTCTTTTCCGAAAGACACTTTCTGTATTCCGAACGCACGGCCTTTCACCGCCAGCACCACCATATCTCCCAGTCCGGCGGAAAGGCTTGCCCGTCCGTCCGCACCTGTCTTCTGGGATGAAACCGGATAAAACTCCGCATAGTTATAGATGCCAAAGCGCACGCAAGCATCTCCGACGGGCTTCCCGTCGATATCCGTTACGAGTACTGTTACCGGTGCGTTCTGCGCATAGTTTCCTATCACATTTATTTCGGTATAATTGGCGGTGGTGCGCATCACCTCTTCCGGTCCCTCGTAATAGCCGAACACCTTGGTATGCATCAGCATGCCGCGGCTTGCCGGCTCGTTGAACCAGCCCAAATTAAGCACCGGCTCAGGCTCGCACGCTCCCAGGAAATACCATTTCCCGTCTACCCAAGCCTCTACCCACGCATGATTGTCGTCGGTATGTGCCCAGCGGGGCGTATAGACCTGCCGTGCCGGAATGCCCACCGAGCGGAGCGCAGCCACAAGGAAAGTAGACTCCTCTCCACAACGTCCGTAAGCCGTCCGCACCGTGGCAAGGGGCGAACTGGTACGCGCGTCCGAAGGCTGGTAATTCGCCTTCTCGTGGCACCAATGGTTTACTTCGAGTACGGCATCATACATAGACAAGCCCTCCAGGCGTGGCATCAGTTCATCGTGGAATACCATCCGCGAGCGGTCGAGCGCCTCGTTATTCACCCGCACCGGAAGGACAAAATGCCGGAACACATCATCGGGAATCTTCTTCCCCCACTCCGTCTCTTCGCGCGTGGCAAACGAGCTCCGGATGTTTTCCAGATAAAAGTTGCCCGAATAATCCGTAATATCGCCCACCGGCATATACGCATAAAAGAACATCAGGGCATCCCGTTCTTCAGCTGTCAATCCTTCATCATCGAACACACCGAAGAAATCCCCTTGTGAGAACAAAGCCTTTTTCGCTTCGAAATCAGCCTTCACCTGCTTCTCGAACGGAGATGTACATGCAGATAACAATGCACATAGCATACCGACACAAACTAATTTTCTCATAAGTCTTGCTTTTTATATTCCTCATTTCACAAAAACAACCTGTATGGTCAGGGGGTGCCTGCCCTTGCTTTACTTGCCCTTCCCAATTCGCCACACAGTGTGTGATGAATCTTGTAGGGGCGTATCGCATACGCCCTGAATACATCTACGCGGATTAGTGGACGCATACGGGCGTATGCGATACGCCCCTACATGGATGCTTCCCCGTCACGCTGGATTTGCAATCCGCATCATCAACAAATGGCTCCGGATTGCAAATCTGGCATGACTGAACAAAGATAAAGAAAAAACGATTCATTCTCAAATTTATTTCCTACCTTTGCGAAAGTTAATCAAATCCGGCTTATGGCAATACATTCAAGTCAAGTACAGACACAGACACAGCAACAAGTACAAACCTTGTCGCCCCAACAGATTTTAGCGGTCAAATTACTGGAACTCCCTACGGTAGAACTGGAAGAGCGCGTCCACGCGGAACTTCTGGACAATCCGGCACTGGAAGAAGGCAAGGAGCCTTCTGGAGACGACCTGCACGGCGATGAGGGGGAAGACTATGCCACCACCGACCAGGACGGCGAGCCCAACACCGATTATGGAGAAGATCTCTCATTGGGTGACTATCGTACCGAAGATGACATCCCCGACTACAAACTACAAGAGAACAACCGCTCAAAAAACGATACTCCCGAAGACATACCCTTCTCGGACAACGTCTCTTTTTATGAAACCCTGAAAGAACAGCTTGACATGCAAGCCCTGACACCCGAAGAAAAGCAATTGGGAGAATACCTTATCGGTTCACTCGACGATGACGGGCTTTTGCGGAAAAGCATTGACTCCATCATCGACGAACTTGCCATCTACCAAGGCATCAGCACCACACCCGAAGAAGTAGAACACGTTTTGTCTGTCATCCAGGACTTCGACCCCGCCGGAATCGGAGCAAGAAACCTGCAAGAATGCCTGCTCCTGCAAATCAGACGGAAAGAAGATTCACCCTTGAAACAAATCGAATACAACATTATCGACAAATGTTGCGATGACTTCACCAAAAAAAACAAAGACAGAATCTTACAAAGACTGAACATCACTGAAAAACAATACAACGATGCTGTAGCAGAACTGGTAAAACTCAATCCGCGTCCTGGAAGCTCAATGGGAGAAGCCATCGGGAAAAACCTGCAACAAATCATTCCCGACTTCATCGTTGAAACCGAAGACAACGGCACCATCAGCCTCAGCCTCAACAACCACAACGTACCCGAACTCCGGCTGAGCCGCGAATTCACCGACATGCTGGACGAGCATACGCGCAACAAAGCGAACCAAAGCAAGGAATCGAAAGATGCCCTCCTGTTCTTGAAACAGAAAGTAGACGCAGCGCAAAACTTCATCAATGCCGTAAAACAACGCCAACAAACCCTGATGAGTACCATGCAGGCAATTATCGACCTGCAACGCCCCTTCTTCCAGGAAGGAGACGAATCGCTCCTCCGCCCGATGATACTGAAAGACGTGGCAGAACGTACCCATCTGGATATATCTACCATCTCACGCGTGAGCAACAGTAAATATGTGCAGACCAACTTCGGTATCTATCCGCTCAAATTTTTCTTCAGCGACGGATATACTACCGAAAACGGCGAAGAACTTTCTATCCGCGAAATCAAGCGTATACTGAAAGAATGTGTAGACCATGAAGACAAGAACGCACCCTATACCGATGACGAACTTGCCAATATACTGAAAGACAAAGGCTACCCCATCGCACGGCGCACTGTAGCCAAATACCGGCAGCAACTGAACATCCCTGTAGCACGACTAAGAAGATAAAAACAATGGAAGATACAAACATCCCCGACCAACTGACTTATCACGACCCCGTACAACGGAACCCTAGAGAAGAAAAAGACCCGTGGGTAACGGCAGCCCGTATCCTGTCGGCTGTATTCACCCCCTTTATGGTTCCTTTCGTAGCCTTTGTCCTGCTCTTTCTCTTCACCTACCTGCGCATATTGCCACTCCAATACAAACTTATCGTGCTTGCCATAGTGTATTGTTTCACCATCCTCTTGCCGATGCTGAGCATATATCTGATGCAGAAAATCAACGGATGGTCTCTTCATGAACTAGGCAAACGCGAACGGCGCTATGTACCCTATATCCTTACCATCCTGAGCTATGTAGGATGCCTTGTCACGATGTATCGTTATCATCTTCCCCGCTATATGGGCGGCATCATTGTGGCAACCTTGCTCTGTATGGTCATCTGTGCGCTTATCAATCTTAAATGGAAAATCAGCACCCACATGGCAAGCGGCGGCATGATGATAGGCGGATTGCTTTCATACAGTTTTATATTCCAGTTCAATCCTACGTGGTGGCTCTGCATCTTCATCCTGCTCACCGGCATGCTAGGATCGGCACGCATCATCGTCCGCCAGCACACCTTGAATGAAGTGGGCGGAGGCTTCCTCATCGGACTGTTCTGTGGGATTATCGGAATATTGTTTATCTGAATCCGGCTCACTCCAGTTCCAATGCTATCACCGTATCAATATCCGTCGGTATTTTATCAAGCAAAAGCGTGTAACCTACACGGTTCTTTTCGTATTTCACGGGTGTTCCGTTTACGAAATAAAAAGCTTTCTTTACTTTCTTGCCGGTAAGCGGAAGAAACAAAGCCTTGTCTTGCAGGTTAAGGATGTGTACATAAAGCTTATTGCCTTTTTGGGTGGTGCCTCCCCAAGGATGCGGACCGACACATCCGCCACGTGTGCCATAAATGGTCTCACCGTAAACTTTCATCCACTCACCTATCTCCGCCAGACGTTGCAACGCCACTTCGGGCAATTCTCCATCGGGCTGCGGACCAATATTCAATAATAAGTTAGCATCTTTCACGGCTGCACCCACCAAGTATTGAATCAAGTCTTTAGCCGACTTATAGTTTCGGTCTGTAATCTTATACCCCCACATACCGTTCATCGTCTGGCAGGTTTCCAGAGGCAAAGAACTAATGTCTTGTCCCGAAAGTCCGGCTTTATTTTCTCCTGGAAGGTCACGTTCGAAGATTTGAATATCTTCTCCCGGAAAGGGTGTGAGGTGATGATTGTTAGCCACCAGGCAGGAAGGTTGCAATCGATGAATCAAAGCATATTGCTCATCCAATTCCCAATCAAAGCCGGGATTCTGATCCTGATCCCATACACCGTCGAACCAAATAGCACCGATAGGGCCGTAATGGGTCAGCAACTCAGTCAGCTGGTTGTTCATGAAAGTATAATAGCTCCTCCAGTTCCCTTTTGGGTTAGGACGCCCCGTTCCACGTCCCGTACGTCCCCATACCGCATCTTCACGGTACCAGTCGATATGCGAATAATAAAGATGTAAACCGATGCCCTGCTTACGACATTCATCGGCAAGCTCCTTCAGCACATCACGCTTGAACGGTGTGGCATCCACAATGTTATAATCCGAATATTGCGTATCAAACATCGAAAAACCTTCGTGATGACGTGTCGTAAAAGTAATATACTTCGCCCCCGATGCTTTAATGGCACTCACCCACCTGGCTGCATCAAACTTCGAAGGAAAAAATCCCCCAGCCAGCTTAGCGTACTCCTTATAGTTCAGGTTCTTGTTAGTCATGGTCCACTCACCTGTTGCCAGCATGGCATACAATCCCCAATGCAGGAATATACCGAATTTCTTGTCACGGAACTCTTGGCGGGCTTTCAAATTCTCTGCGGTAGGCTGATAAGTTTGAGCCTTAACGGAAAACATCAAACCGCACATCAATAAAAGCAATAAAAGTCTTATCCTCATAATAATTTCATTTGATATTGTCAAATCCATCTTGTACGCTTGCAGTTACCTGCAAAGTATTTATCCGATAATCCAACGGCTACCAGGTATATACGAAATCAGTTTTGTTGTAACAAAACAACTGATAAACGTCAATAAAGTAACGAGTGGAATAGCAATGGACAAAAATAAAAAATATCGCTGAAAAAATCGAACGAAACAACAGATTAACGCGATAAAATAGCAATCAGAAGAAAATCACGGAAAAAATTAGAAGCTGTTTTGAATTTATCGTGCGATGATTTGGGATGAGTTTTTGAGGCATTTTCGCTTCTGTGATGAGGAAGATAGCGGGCTATCTGACGAAGAACAGGAGCGAAAAGGACCAAAAAATCGCCCAAAGCACACACGGAAACGGATACATCAAGCCAAGAAAAACTTTTTGGAGAAATTCAAAACAGCTTCTTACATCGTCAATTTTACTTTTATTCCTTTGCCGGGTCTTATAAGCAGAACGTCCGCTCAAACGAGCTTACGAACGAGAACGGACAACATGAATGTATAACTTAAAACATTGAACAGTATGAGACCAACAAGAAAACTGGGAATGGCGATAATGGCAATAATGGCATTGACTGCAAGTTCCTGCGTCACATTGCATAAACACCGCCCCCAAAGAAAAGCGTAAAGAAGCAATGGAAAAGCTGATAACAGACATTGCGGCTGTGCTGACTTCCGACCAACAAGTACTTTACAAACAACTGCAAGAGGAAGCCGCAGCCGAAAGAAAAAACATACGCGCAAAAACTGAGTGATTGCCACTTCTAGACGCTGGCATTGCCTTGGCTGGACGGAGGAAAATCGTATTATTTATTAAGGCAAAAGGAAGTCATGAAACAAATCATTTTTAATGATTTGGGCTCAAGGATGCCGAAGCCTACTGCAACTGGCTCTCTGCAAAAGATACCAAGCACGGTTATCGCCTGCCTTCCGAAGAAGAATGGGTGCTTGCCGCCGGACACATGCCCAAGGATGTTTCCATGAATTCCGGTCATGCGGAACGTGGATTGACAACTGTGGATGCATACGCGCAAAGCAAGGGTGCCTGTGGCGGCATTGACTTTTGGGGAAATTGTTGGGAATGGACTTCCTCGACCAATGCTGACGGACTGCATATTATCAAAGGTGGCAGTTGGGATTCCGACCGTGACGATTGCCGCAGTGAGAAATCCGATGTAGCAAGGGACGGCTCGCAAGGCTATGCCAATGTTGGTTTCCGAGTGGTAAGAATAGATAGCAACTGAACTTATTTGATTTTCGTTATTTTGTTCCATTTATAAACAGAAGAAAGAAAGGCATAGATATTCTTTCTTCTGTTCTTATTTTGTACCTTTGCCCTCCGAAGAGTTACCGGAACAAGCAAAGCGATGCAGACCACGGCAATTAGAACAGTTGCCAACTCATTACCCGAAAACGAGGTAATTCTTCTAACTCTCTTGATTTCAAAGAGGAACCCTTATACAGATTTACGGAAAATCAATGGAAAAACCAACGCACCTATATCCGCAGGCTTCCGCAACAGGCTGCATCTTACTATGATACTATCCGGAAAAAGCGATTGTCTAGAGTTGAGGAAAATGTGGCCAAAGAAGTGCTTAACTATGAACAAGGCGTGGAAGCATTAGGCATTTATTTACCCAAACAGCCATATTGCTTTGAAAACGAATATATACTTCATTCGCAGTTTCATATATACTGAAACTGGGTAAGAATATATACTTCACCGGCAATCGAAGTATATATCCGTTTTTCGAAAGCAGTTTAATGTTATTTACGGAAAAGTTTTCAGTCTGCTATAAAATCATACAGGTCGGGGTCTTCGTAATTGAGGTCATACTCTGTAGGTTCCATATCCGCCGGATTGACACCGTCCCAACCTTCCAGCGTCACGTTCTTCCGGTGCCGGTACTTCCGTATAGGCTTGGAAACCTGACGGGCTTTGCCCAACCGGATAGAATCCTGGCATTGCTTTGCCGTCAAGGGCGTGCGCGAAAGGATTTCGTAATACTTTACCGTCTTCCTCGGACCTTGAGGCTCCAGCCGCACATTGCCGTTAATCAGCTTTTCAGCTTTGTATTCCCTCTTATCGGGAACCGTTTCCACTTCCACCACATAGCGGTGTAACGTCTGCGCATGGACCATACACGAACAAAACGCAACGATGAGCATACATAAATAGATCTTTTTCATAGGCTATAAGTATTCTGTTTTTGAGTTTTTAAGTTCTTGAGTTTTTGAGTTCCTGTTATGCTTCAACCTACGATCATTCATTCCGCTTCAACGCTTCTTCGTACACTTTCCGTACCCGTTCCCTAAGGTGGGGCGGGCTGATGACTTCCAGCGAACGGCTTCGGGAAAGCAGCTCCATCACAAAATCGTTGGTGATACGCAGGTGTACTTTGATGCGGAACTCGTCCGCATTGTCTGTCAAGACCTGCTGGGAATGATGCAAAGGTACCGACTTCAGGAATTTGCCGTCCAAGGCATCGTACTTCAGTTCGACGTCTTCTACCGGGATGTCCGGCTGGTTCCAGATGCCAAAACAATCGCGGAAAAGCTCGTCCACGTTTATATCCATATTCCGCTTGAAAGTCTCGCTTGCGCATATACGCAGGTCACGGATACGGTCTACTCCGAAAGTCTTCAGCACCCCTTCATCATAGGCCAACAGGTACCACCGCTGGTTCGACTCTTTCAAGTAATGGGGAAGGACTTTCTTTTCCTCCACCTTATCATCCTGCCTTACCAATATATAGCGGAACGTCACAGGATGCCTGTGCTTAATGGCACTTATCAGCATCGGCAGACATTCGCTCGGCAACGGACGGTGGTGCTCAGGTTCGTATCCCCTTCCAGCGCATTGAGCAAATCGAAGTTCTGAAGAAGCTGCCCGTAACGCTCCGGGATGTTTTCGTCTTCTTCCTTTATATAATACCCTTGTTCTCTTTTAGCATACGCGATGGTAATGCCAAACAAGCTTTGAATATCATCTATGTCACGCTCCAACGTCCGGCCGGATTTTCCCGAATAGCCGCGCATTTCCATCGCTTCAGCGATATAGCGTTTCAACTCTCTGGCAGGTATATAACGTTTCTTTCCTTTCAGCTTGTTGATAATGACCAACAAACGCTGCAATCCTTCCGTTCGGCTTCCCATACACGTTCCTCCTTTTGTTTGAGGCAAAGATAAGGAAGCAGAACGACAAAACATGTCGTTTGCGCAAAAATCTTGATATCACATTTCCACCAAATGTTTTTCCGCATTTTGCCGGTATCCACCAAATCTTTAGATAAAAAGAGAGCAAACGACAGGTTTTATCGTTTGCTCAAAAATCTCCCAATTATAATATATACAGACTATTCACGCACCGTGCGCAAGGTCAGCTTGCCGCCCTTCACACCCTTTGCCTTCGCCTCGAAACAGATTTCTCCGGCTTCTTCTTTAGTCTGTACAATAGCGGTCAATGCACCGCTGAAGGCCGGCATCCGGTTTTCGTGGAACAGATAGAGGCAGGTAGGGTCGCCGTTTGCCGAAGCACGATACGTGCCTGCCCCCTTTACCGAGAAGTGTACCAGGCGGTTGTCCATCGGACACAGATTGCCATCCTTGTCCACGATGCGCACCGTGATATAGGCAAGGTCTTTCCCGTCTGCCGCCAGCTCCGTACGGTCTGCCGCCAGCTCAATGTGGTGAGGTTTGCCAGCCGTACGCACTACCTTTTCGTCCGCCGCCTTTCCGGATGCATCGTAAGCCACTACTTTCAGCTCGCCCGGCTCGTATGGCACATCCATCCACATCAGCCGATACCGGCGCTGGAGCCAAAGCGAATCCTTGCCCTGCAGGGCTTGGCTTTCTTCGCGCGTCAGCTTGCGCTGCTTCCCATAGCTCTTGCCGTTCACGAACAGTTCCGCTTCGGGATAACTGGTGTAGACAAATACCGGCGTGTTTTCGCCTTCCCTGCCCTGCCAGTTCCAGTGCGGCAACACGTGCAGGGTAGGTGATTTCCTGTTCCAGATACTCCGATAGAGGTAATAGCGGTCTTTGGGCAGGCTTGCCAGGTCGATAATGCCGAACAACGAGCTATGGCTGGGCCAGGCATCGGTATCGTAAGGCGAAGGTTCGCCCAAGTAATCGAAGCCCGTCCATACGAACTGGCCGATGGTCCACGGATAATTGTCGGCAAGGGCGAAATCCTCATCGGGCACGTTGCTCCACGAGCAATGCTCCAAGTCATATCCACTCGACTGATGGTCTTCGTACTTGGCATCGCCACGCTTCCGTACCGGGAACTTATACACACCCCTGGAGCTGACCGTAGAGGATGTTTCCGAGCCCAGCACAATGTTTTGAGGCAGGCGGTTATAGGCTTCTACATACCGGTGGGCACGGTAATTGAATCCGGGCACATCCAGCATGGCGGCAAACCCATTGCCCAACACGCTCGACACCTGGTCCATGCCGCATGTGACCGGACGCGTAGGGTCTTCGCGGTGGCAGATGTCCTGCAGGAACGAAGCCACCTTATACCCTTCGGGCTTCCACTGGGTAGGCACTTCATTGCCGATGCTCCACATCACCACGCTGGGATGGTTGCGGTAATGGCGCAACATGTTCACCATGTCTTTCTCCGCCCATTCGCCGAAGAAGCGGTGATAACCGTTCTCGCACTTGGCGATATCCCATTCGTCGAACGGCTCCAGCATCATCATAAAGCCCATCTCGTCGCACAGTTCCACCAGTTCGGGAGCCGGCATGTTGTGGGCGGTACGTATCGCGTCGCACCCCATGTCCTTCAACATCGTCAGCTGGCGGCGCAGGGCAGCCACATTCACGGCAGCCCCCAGCGGACCGAGGTCGTGATGGTTGCACACCCCCTGGAACTTGCGGTGCTTTCCGTTCAGGAAGAAACCCTTGTCGGGCACAATCTCCAGGCTGCGGATGCCGAAACGGGTCGTATATTCATCCACTTGCCGGTTATCCACGTAAATCTTCGATACCGCCTTATACAAGAAAGGCGTTTCGGGCGACCACAACTTCGGAGCATCTACCAGAAAGTTCTGCTCAAAGGGCATTCCGTGATTGATTTTGCGCGTATTGTCTTTCACCGCTACCACCTTCCCTTCGGGTGAGAGAATCTCCGTCACGATGCGGATATCCTTATCCCCTGCATGGGCAACGGTGGTAAGCAGCTTCACCGAAGCATAGCTGGCTTCCACATGAGGCGTAGTAAGCTGCGTCCCCCATACAGGCACATGCACCTTTTCTGTAGTCACCAGCCGCACGTTCCGGTAAAGCCCTGCCCCCGGATACCAGCGCGAAGACTGCGGGCGGTTTTCCAAACGTACTGCCAGCGTATTCTTCCGCCCGTCCGTATAGATATAAGGTGTCACGTCAATGTGGAACGAATTATACCCCAGCGGCCAGAAGCCCGCTTCTTTTCCGTTCACGTAAACCCGCGCCTCGCTCATGGCACCATCGAACACCAGGGAAGCCTCTTTGCCCGCAGGCACTTCGAAGGTGGTGCGATACCAGCCTGTGCCTACGTAGGGAAGTCCTCCGGTACGTCCGGTCTTCACCGAAGCCTGCGTCTCGAAGTTCTGCTTAACCGCCACGTTCTGCCGGTCATGGCTCCGGTCGAACGGACCATAGATAGCCCAGTCATGCGGCACGGTCACGGTTTCCCATTGCGTATCGTCAAACGTCTCTTGCACAGCCTCAGGCGCATCACCTTTCGTGAATTTCCAGTTCTTCTCTAACAATGTCTCTTGCCTTTGCGCCCATGCAAAGAGCGAACAGAAACTAAGCAAACACAAAAGTACTTTCTTTTTCATGGTAATAATTTCTTGGTTTTACTGGCAAAAGTAATGATTCTCCTGATATATCGACCGTCCAAGAGAGGAAATTATACATTTTCGAAACGTAAAATCCGTTCAGACTTCCCAGGCAGAGTCAACCAGCGAGTACAACATTACGAAATATTTTTGAAAAAGACCTCAGCCGGAGTCAAGAAATTGAGTTTTTCTCTCGGTCTGGCATTAATTTTCTTCCTGATCTTGGTTATTTTTCCTTCTGTAACCGTACT
>NZ_NFKD01000069.1:0-24246 GCF_002160215.1 Bacteroides sp. An19
TCCGTGGGAGACAGAGGTCTCCCTTTTTTATTTTGTATTGCCGGATGACCCTGATTCCGGGCTTCCACCGCCTTCCTCCGCCCTTTCCGCTACGCTCCAAGGACGGAGGAAGGCGGTGGAGGAGTTGCACTTCTAACTTGACGGTGGGCATGCTTTGTCATACTCAGTCTTCTATTAAGGAAATTGTCAATGAACTGAAATTTCCTAATCTTTCTTTTTTCGGGAAATATTTCAAGGCGCACAAAGGCATGTCTCCCAAATATTACCGGACGGCATATCTCAACACTCAACTTTCGAGTTTATGAATATTATCACAGCCCCTCCCCATGAGGAAAGGTCTGGAGGGGCTGTGAAAAACTCATCCTAAACCAGCATACGATAAATTCAAAACAGGTTCTAGATCTCAACCTTTTTTAATCTTATTCTAGATAAGTAAGTGTGCAAAATTAAATGATATCACCAGAAACGCAGATTTTCTGCGTTTCTGAGCCGACACATTAATAAACTAATTCTCAACATCTACTTATATCGTCTGAAAACGTGTGCAGCCAACAGGCAGATTCGCTTTTTACTTTTTCTCACCGATGTGTGCCAATATGCTGCCCGCCAAGGTGAGGAAGTTGATGACACTTTCTTTATCAGGAACTGGAATGCGTAAAGTGGTCTTCCCGGTTTCCTTGTTTTCTTCTATCAGGCTTTCGGCGAGCCGGCGTGTGGCTTCGGGGGACTTGAGCGTTTGTACCAGTCCGTTGAAGAACGATACGCCTTGGCTGATCAGACGGTCGGCTTCTGGTGTTTCTGATGCACGTGTATATTCCGTTTGAGATAAAGATTCTTCATCAAACGTGTCTGCCTGTATGTTTTCTGCCGGTTTCTCGTCTTTTTCGGGAAGTGAAGCTGGCTTTTCCCGATCTTCTGGGTCAATGATGTCTCCGCTTTTCTTTTTCTCTTCGTTAGGCGATTCGGTTACAACAGACGCGATGTTTTCCATGATCTTATCCAGCTTGCTATCATCCAGGAAGATGCTGTCTTCGCCATTGTCCAGTATGCCTTCAAAGAGTGAAGTCTTAAAATTGAGGGTAGAAAGCATACGTTCTTCGATGGAAGAGGGAGCTACCAAGTTGATGACCTGTATGTTTCGTTGCTGCCCGATACGGTAAATGCGGGCGATACGTTGCTCCAATACGGCAGGATTCCACGGTAAGTCGAGGTTGATGAGGATAGATGCGGCTTGGAGGTTCAGTCCTGTGCTTCCGGCATCGGTAGAGATGAACACACGGCTTTCGGGCAACGAGGTGAAGTTTTCCATCAGGTCTTTCCGTTTTTCCGAAGGTACACCTCCATGGAGGTATTCGTACCGGATGTTTATCTTGTCCAGTTCGGCAGCTACGAGCCGTGTCATGCGTTCCCATTGACTGAATATCACAACTTTTTCGTCACCGCTTTCGAACACGTTGTTGAGAATGTTCATTACTTCGTCTATCTTTGTGTCGTAGCGGCTCTTTTGGTCTAAGATATAGGTGCTGTCGCATACCATGCGCATTTGGCTCATCAGCAAAAGCAGGCGTTTACGGTCTTTTTCGCTCAGGAAACGTTGGCGGTTCCATTTGTAGACCAGTTGGGCAACTATGCTTTGGAACTCATCATGCATGTTCTGTTGCTCCTGGGTCATGGGTACGAACAACACTTTGTCCATACGTTGGGGCAACTGCAAGGCTACGTCTTTCTTTCTACGGCGTATCAAGATGTCGTGTAGTTTTTCACCTACAGTATTCAGTCCTTTATATCCCTTTACTTTTCCGGAATCCGATTTGATGACGGTTTCGTTGATAAACTTATAGTATGGTCCCAGACAATATTGGTCGACGAATTGCACTACCGAGTAGAGTTCTTCCAGTTTGTTTTCCAGTGGAGTCCCCGAAAGTACTACGGCATATTCAGCTTCGATGTGTCGGGCTGCTTTGGAAATTTTTGTGTTCCAGTTTTTAAGGCGTTGCACTTCGTCCATAATCAAGAAATCGGTTTGTAGCCCGTGCAAGATTTCGATGTCGTTGGATACACTGTTGTAAGATACTATCTTATAGAAAGGAGCTGCTTTATAGAGTGTTTTCCGTTTCAAATGGTTCCCTTCCACTACGATGGCTTGTGCATCGGTGAACCTTTCGATTTCTTTTTTCCATTGATACTTTAACGAAGTAGGGCAGAGCACTAGTGCCGAGGATATGATGCCTTGTTTGCGCATCAGTTCGGCGGTGCCGATAGCCTGGATGGTTTTGCCCAGTCCCATTTCATCGGCTATGATGGATTTCCCGGCACGGTAGGCAAAGCGGATTCCCTCTTTCTGGTAAGGGAACAGGCGGACTTTGAGCAGGGAGTCTATTAAGGTGTCTGCCTGGGGTTCGGAAAGGAACTTTTCCCGTTTGCGCTTGTCACGCTGTTCTAAAATAAAGTCCATCGCGTCATCATACCAACGGAACGTATTATTGAGTTGCAGGGCTTTACTGAAAAAATCATTGATTGTATCGATGGCTTCGGGGCGCATGATACCTTCAGGTGTGAAATAAGGTTCGGCAAGCTTTTGGAACTCTTCGGAATTGTCTGTCCCTATGCGCAGGCGTACTTTCCGTCCCTTCCGGTAGGATAGGTAGACCGAAGTATAGGCTGGTGTATCGGTGCATGTCCGTTTGTGGGATTTTTCCAGCCAAAGCTTGACCGCTTCTATGTGTTTGCATGTGCCTAACTGGCTGGTTTTGAAATCCATGCACGAACAGTAGTTCCATGCGCTGAATGCTCCGCGATAAATCACTTTGTACGTATTGTGTGAAACCGGATTGTTTACGATATAATAGCCGGGATATTCTTGGGCGTTCAATTCTTGAATGCCGAAGTTTTCTTTTTCGGCGGCTTGCCTGCGCAGGGCGATTTGCCATTGTTCCAATGTCATATTGTCCGGCTTGTAGTGGTAGGATACCTTCTTGCTTTTGTCGGTTTTCTTTTTTGCCATTTTCTGATGGTTTTATAATTTTTCTATTTCTTCCTTAGCTGTTTTGAATTTATCGCGTTGGTACAAAAATACACATTTCTAGAAACAAAATGCATAAATGCTTCAATTTCTGATAGATTGGTTGTGAAAAAATATTCAGGCGATACGTTTGGTCGTTTTCTGGATTGCTTTTGTATAACGACATTATAGGGAAGAATCTTATGGCTATACATTAGCGGCATCAATATGTGCATTCAAGGCGCAGCCGGTTGTGTAAGCCCACGGATATAGGTGCATCGGCAAACGCATATAAGTCCATCTGGTGTAAGATTATTAATCTTCAGGCTGCAAGATTATTAATCTTACAAGCGGAAGATTAATAATCTTACACCAGACGAAGTTATCTGCGTTGAGAGAAGAAGAAAATAACAACGACCTTTTAAATCATCTGAATATGGTAAAATACAGTTTATACTATAGTATGTTTTTTTAAGCGCTTTTTTTGATATTTGACTCTTCCAGCCCGTAATGTTTATGGCTGTCTTCACTTTTCAGCATCCACGAGATGATGATGGCACACAAGCCAAAAAGTGCGAAGATGACCATGGGAATGGTATAATTGTAGCCGATAATGGCACCTGTTGCATTGTATTGGGTGGCAAAACGGTCGATGACATAGCCGATGAGCGTAGGAACCATGGCCAGACCGATGTTCTGTATGTAGAAGATGATAGCATATGCAGAACCCAATTGCTTCATTGGAATGATTTTAGGAACGGAAGGCCACATTGCACTTGGTACCAGTGAAAAGGAAATACCTAATATAATCATTACAACTACGGCAAACCACCAGTAGTTCATTACAGGAAGGGCGAAAAGTACGTGTACGGCAGTTAGCATCACCGAACCGATAATCATTAAAGTGGCGCCTCGTCCGATACGGTCGTATAATGTACCGAAGACAGGAGTCAGCAGGATGGTACCGAAAGGCAACAGTGCCGGAATAAGGCCGGCAAATGATTCGGGCACTTCGTATTTATAAATCATCAGTTTGGTGGCAAATTTCAGGAAAGGGAATACGCCGGCATAGAACATCAGGCAAAGCAGCGTGATGAGCCAGAAACCTTTGTTACAGAAGATAAGTTTCAGATCGGACATTTTGAAGCCTTCTTCAGGATTTTCTCCTGATTCGGCACGGGCGGCGGATACCGAAGCATCTTCCTTGCGGTCCATCACGCAATAGACCAGATAAGATGCGAAACCTACGCAGAGGGCAATGGCTCCGATAAGGACAGAGCCGGATATGTCGCCCATCATACGTGCAATGGGCAGGCTGGCTGCCAGAGCGATGGCGGTTCCGATGCGTGCCATGGCTACTTGAAGTCCCATGGCAAGTGCCAGTTCTTTGCCGGCAAACCATTTCACGATGACTTTTGATACGGTGATTCCTGTAATTTCTGCTCCCATGCCGAAAATGGAGAAGCCTAACGCTGCAATTACTACTTGCAGGTTCATGCCCCATAACATGGCATCGCCGAAATCGTTCTTCAGGGCATACCATTTAATCAGGGCGCCTGCAAACATCAGTCCCGACGACATCATGCCGGTGAAACGGACTCCCATCTTGTCTAAAATGATTCCTCCGAAAAACAGCATCAGCAAGAACACATTGATGTATCCGTAGGCCCCTGAGAAGAAACCGTATTCCGTGCTGCTCCATCCTTTACCTGTCGATACCGTGCTGATGGTCTTGCTGATGGTTTCCTGATTTCCGTTTATGTTTTCGATGTATTGGTATTTGGCTCCTTCTTCCAGTTTCTGTACCGTCAGGTCGGGAGCCGATAATGCATTGGCTTCGGCAAAGAGTTCCACTTTTGCCACCAGGCTGTCGGCAGGCATGGAAGTGTTGTCGGTGAAATAAACAACTTTGCCTTTCGTGGTGAGTAAGTTTTCAAGAGGAGCCATGACATCGGTAAGGAAATAGCCGCACATCATGGTAAACGACACGATGAACAGTGCCGTCCAGCGAGCGGCTTTCGAGTCGCTCAGGCGTTTCTGGATTTGTTCTTTCATTTGTTTTTTTATTTAATAGTTTTACATATTTGCTAAAATGTGCGACAAAGATACTTCTTTTTGGTGGTTTTTGTTTCTTTCCTTGAAATAAGTTCTATCTTTGTGGGTGTTATAATTAATTGCTAAAACTTGAATCGATGAAAAAGATGAAAGCGACAGCTGTGTGTGCTGTGTTAGGAGGATGTTTGTTATGTTCTTCATGTATTGGCTCATTCAGCGCATGGAATAGTCTGAAAGATTGGAATATGGGAATCGGACATAAAGCAGTCAATGAGCTTGTGTTTTTAGCTTTTCATATCATACCGGTATATGAAGTAGCTTATTTGGCAGATGTGCTTGTACTAAATTCAATTGAGTTTTGGTCGGGTTCCAATCCAATGGCTGATGTAGGTACGGAAAAAGTTATTCATGGAGAAGACGGAGAATATCTAGTCCGTACAAACGAAGAAGGGTATACCATTACGAAATTGGGCGAAGTAGACCATCCGTTAAATTTAGTATACGATGCGGAGAAACGTACGTGGAATGTAGTAGCCGAAGGAAAGACTTATGAATTGATGACTATGAACGAGGATGGTACGGTAACTTACAAGCAACAGGATGGAACCTCAACGACGGTGATGCCTGAGTGGTTGAAGGAAACCGTAGCTGTATGATAGGCGGATTTTCAGTATATCTTAATATAGATGCGGATGCCGGTTGGTGCGGTGAGGCAGAATGAAAAAACAGCCTTGCCGTTCCAACCGGCTTTCTAATTGGAAAACGGATACATCAAGCCAAGAAAAACTTTTTGGAGAAATTCAAAACAGCTTCTTAGTCTTTGTCAATTTTTAGGATGCTTCCTGTCTCAGGATTGAAAACGACACGGGTGTTTACTTTCTTGAACAGGTCTTCTACCAGAACTTCGGTCGTTCCGAACTGTGTGATAGGGAGTTCGTCTTCGAATAAGGTCTTTCCTTCGTACGTGACGGTTACTTTCCCTTTCCCAGGTATGTTGTAGATGGCTCCTTCCAGTTTTTTCTTTTTCTTTTCGTTTTCTGTGGTAGCTGGAGGCAGTGGAACCGTGTTGGCTAAGCTGATATAGATGGGGGTACCCGCAAGGTCATCGGCAGGAAGTATGCCTAGCAGGCTAGAAAAACGCAAGGCTGTTTTATCGCTGAATGGCTCATTGGCAGGGATGCGGATGGTGAACACTTTGTCCTCGCGGTCGGTGGTTCCACTGAAGAGGCGGGTCAGTGCTTTCTCCTGCTTATCGAGGTTGTCGATGACCAGTTGTAGGGATGCACCGTCTTTGGGCATGGTGTCTGCTTGTCCTCGCAAGATGAGGTTCTTGCTTTCCCGTATGTTGTAGATTTCCTTAGCGGTAAGTTCTGCCATCTTTGCCGAAGACCCGGCCAGCAGTATTTCTTCGGTCATGTATTGGCGTGGGTTTTCGTGGTGTTGAGGCTTTTCCAGTACATATTCAGCTTTTTGTATGTCGGGTGCCGTTGTATTGATGGCTTTGATAAGTCCGTTGTTGGTCAGTTCCACGTTGCTCATGGCACTTTTGTCTTTCAGCTTGATGATGTAGGCTTTGGTAGAGTCGGGTACTCCTGCCGAGCGTACTTCTATCCGCTTGATTTCCCAGTGCGTTTCCGGTTGGGAACTTATGTTGTTCATCCGCAGGTATTGGTTGGCATATTGGCACAGTTCTCCAGGCTGGTATGTAATGTGTGTGGCAATGATATTTACCTCCAGTGCCGTTTTCGGAAGGAAGTAGACAATTCCTTCATCGCTTCCGGGAGTGTAGTAGCTGATGTCTTGTGCAGCGATATGCGTCGCACATGCCAGCATGCTTAGTGCAAAAACGATTCTTTTCATGCGCGTATCTATTATTTAGTTTCACAGAGTTCTTTCCAGGCTTCGGGCAGTGCAGCGATGATGTCGCTGGCGGTCAGGCTGATTTCTCCGGTACGGCGGCAGGCTATGTCGCCGGCCAGTCCGTGTACGAATGTACCCAGCCGTGCTGCATTTTCTTGTGAGTATCCTTGAGCCAGCAGAGCAAGTATGATACCAGTCAGCACATCTCCGCTTCCACCGGTTGCCATGCCTGGATTACCTGTGGGATTGAAGTAGAATTTGCCTTCCGGTGTGATAACAGTGGAGTAGGCACCCTTCAGTACGATATAGCATTGCAGGTAGGCGGCAAGTTCTTTAGCCTTGGTCAGCCGGTCGAAACTATCGTTGCAACGTCCGATAAGGCGTTCCAGTTCGCCAATGTGTGGCGTGAGGATGCTTCGGCGAGGCAAGCGGTTCAGATAGTTCCGGTGCGAACTTAAGATATTGATGGCATCTGCATCGAGCACGGCGGGAATGTAGCAATCGGCAAGCTGGTCGAAGGTGGCAAGTGCCGTTTCTTCTTCCTGCCCGATGCCTGGACCGATGGCTATCGCCTGATAGTTGTCAAGGTCGACTGGTTCGGCGAAGTAAAGTTCGTGCACGTCATTTTGTACCATAGCTTCGGGTACGGCTGTTTGCAGGATGTCGTGGTTGCATACAGGGGTATGTATGGTAAGCAATCCTACGCCTGAACGCAAACAGGCACGTGCTGCTAGGATGGAAGCACCAGCCATCCCACTCGAGCCGGCGATAAGCAGTGCATGTCCGAAGTTGTTCTTGAAAGCAAAGCGTTTGCGCGGTTTGATGAGTTGGCTCATTTCACTAGCCTCCGTAATAATATAAGGAGTATCTGCTTGTGCGATGAACTCTTGGCTAATGCCGATGTCGAGTGTTTTCCATTCGCCCACGATGTCTTCGTTTTCAGGGAAAAGGAAAGCCAGTTTTGGTAACTGGATGCTCAGGGTCAGGTCAGCACGGATAATGTTTGTACGCAGGTTGTTGCTGTTGTCTTCTCCCATCAGTCCGGAAGGAAGATCAATGGAGACTACCTGTGCGTTGGAAGCATTGATGTATTTTACGACGGAGGCGAATCCGCCACTCAGCGGCTTGTTCAGTCCTGAGCCGAAAAGTCCGTCTACTACTACATCTTCAGCCGTCAGTTTGGGTGGTTCGAATGCGTTGCTGATTTCGTGATAGTCAGTGAATCCGCATTGCTGCAATCGCTGGATATTGGTCATGCAGTCTTCCGAAATGGTTCCTTTGATATTGAACAGGTAAATTTCTACCGGATAACTCTTGGAGAACAGAAGGCGTGCGACTGCAAGGGCATCACCTCCGTTGTTGCCCGCTCCGGCAAATACAACGATGCGGTGTGAACGATCCCACCTTTTGCTGATTTCATCGGCAATCAGCGAGGCTGCTTTTTCCATCAAGTTGATGGAGAGAATATTGTTATTGGCGATGGTATAGGCATCGGCTTCCTTTTGTTGGGTGCAAGTAAGTATTTTCATCTTTGTGTCATAATAGCTATTTGCGGGTAAAAGTACAAAAAAAGTATAGAAGTTTAAGGGAAAAATCGTATTTTTGTCCCAATTTTATAAAGAAGCGCCATTATGAACACAATCCAGATTAAAGATAAGCAGTTTAAGACTTTTATATCCGAAGCGTCCATTCTGAAGGAAGTGACACGGGTAGCCGGTGAGATTAATGCAGATTTGGCAGGTGACAACCCACTTTTTATCAGTGTCTTAAACGGCTCTTTTATGTTTACGGCAGATTTGATGAAACGTCTCACGATTCCGTGTGAAATCTCGTTTGTCAAGCTGGCTTCGTACGAGGGAACCTCTTCTACCGGAAAAGTGAAGGAACTGGTGGGACTGAACGAAAACATAACCGGACGTACGGTGGTGATTGTGGAAGACATCGTGGATACAGGCTTGACGATGCAGAGGCTGATTGAGACGCTGCGGGCGCAGCACCCGAAGGAAATACGGATTGCCACGTTGCTGCTAAAGCCCGACAAGCTGAAGGTGGACTTGGATATCCGTTATGTGGCAATGCGCATCCCCAACGACTTTATCGTGGGATACGGTCTGGACTATGAGGGGCTGGGACGTAATTATCGTGATATTTATTCGGTTGTAGAATAATCACTAATCAATAATATAAGGTAAAAAAGATGTTGAACATTGTAATTTTTGGTGCTCCAGGTTCGGGGAAAGGAACTCAGAGCGCACGTATCGTGGAGAAATACGGTTTGAACCATATTTCGACGGGAGATGTATTGCGTGCCGAAATCAAGAACGGTACGGAGTTAGGTAAAACGGCTAATGAATATATAAGCAACGGCCAACTTATACCGGATGCTTTGATGATTGATATACTTGCAAGTGTGTTCGATAGTTTCAAGGACAGCAAGGGAGTGATTTTCGATGGTTTTCCCCGTACCATTGCACAGGCCGAAGCTTTAAAGCAGATGTTGGCCGAACGCGGACAAGAGGTGTCGGTGATGTTGGACCTGGAAGTGCCGGAAGATGAGCTGATGGCTCGTCTTATCAAGCGTGGGCAGGAATCCGGACGTGCGGATGATAATGAGGAAACTATCAAAAAACGTCTGGTGGTATATCATTCGCAGACCTCTCCGTTGATTGACTGGTATAAGAACGATGGCAAATACCATCATATCAACGGTCTTGGCTCGATGGATGGCATTTTCGCTGACATTTGTAAGGCTGTGGATAGTCTGTAAGTTTTTGAGATTTTAAGTTTATAAGTTTTTTGAGTTTTTAAGTTTATAAGTTCTTGGACCATTTAGGCTTATGGGCTTAAAAACAAGAAACTTAAGAACTCAAAAACTTATAAACTCAAAAACTAAAAAATATTTTTATGGCAGAATCGAATTTTGTAGATTATGTGAAAATTTATTGTCGCTCTGGCAAGGGAGGACGCGGATCGGCTCATTTACGGCGGGAGAAATATATGCCCAACGGTGGTCCCGATGGAGGAGACGGCGGTAGAGGAGGACATGTCATTTTGCGCGGAAACCGTAATTATTGGACTCTGTTGCATCTGAAGTACGAACGTCATGTGTTTGCCGAGAATGGCGGGAACGGTTCAAAGAGCCGGAGCTTTGGTAAAGACGGTGCAGATAAGGTGATTGAAGTGCCGTGCGGAACCGTGGCATACAATGCTGAGACGGGCGAATATGTATGCGACATAACCGAACACGGGCAGGAGGTCATCTTGTTGAAAGGAGGTAGAGGAGGACTGGGTAACTGGCATTTCCGTACAGCCACACGTCAGGCTCCACGTTTTGCACAGCCGGGCGAGCCGATGCAGGAAATGATGGTGATACTGGAACTGAAACTGCTGGCGGATGTCGGACTGGTAGGCTTTCCCAATGCTGGAAAGTCGACACTGTTGTCAAGAGTGTCGGCGGCACGTCCGAAGATAGCTGATTATCCGTTTACTACCCTCGAACCGAACTTGGGTATCGTGTCTTATCACGATGGAAAGTCTTTCGTGATGGCAGATATACCGGGCATTATCGAAGGAGCAAGCGAAGGAAAAGGTTTGGGTTTGCGATTCCTGCGACATATCGAACGCAATTCTTTGTTGTTGTTTATGGTGCCCGGCGATGCAGATGACATCCGTCATGAATATGATGTGCTGTTGAACGAACTGGCAAAGTTCAATCCCGAAATGCTTGATAAGCAGCGGGTGCTTGCCGTCACCAAATGTGACATGCTGGATGAAGAATTGATGGAAATGTTGAAGCCGACACTTCCAGACAATCTTCCTTGTGTATTTATTTCATCTGTGACCGGTATGGGTATTCAAGAGTTGAAAGACATCTTGTGGACAGAACTGAATAAAGAAGGCAATCAGTTGGAAGGATTGCGTCAGTCATCTATCGTACATCGGTCAAAGGACATCCATCTGTTGCAGGAAGAATTGAAAGATATGGACGAGGATTTCAGTTACGTAGAAGACGTGGATGATGAAGATGACTTCGAGTACGAGTATGAAGAAGACTGGGACGATGAACCGGAAAAATGATGGACAACAGGCTGACTGAAGATAGAAGGATGTTGAAATACGGTTTGACGGAGCTGTATTCCAACATTTTTTGTTTTTCGACGACCCGTCATGGCGGATATAGTCAAGGGAGTTACGCATCTTTCAATTGCAACGGCTATTGTGGGGATATGCCGGAAGCTGTTCTCAAAAACCGGGAATTGCTTAGTTCGCTATTGCCAGTGCGTGGTGAACTGGTTATTCCGCATCAGGTACATCAGACGGAAATACGAATCGTGGATGATGTATTCTTGCAGAAGGGTAAACCGGACAGGGAGGCGTTGCTCGAAGGAGTGGATGCTTTGGTTACAAATGTGCCGAAAGTTTGTCTTTGCGTATCTACCGCCGATTGTATTCCGGTCTTGTGCTATGATGTGCGTCATCGGGCAATAGCGGCTATCCATGCAGGATGGAGAGGTACGGTGGCACGTATTGTATGTAAGACTTTGAGTGTGATGAAAAAAGTGTATGGTACGCGAGGAGAAGATATATATGCTTGTATAGGTCCGGGTATTTCACAAGATGCATTCGAAGTCGGGGATGAGGTTTATGATATTTTTGATAAGGCTGGTTTTGATATGCCGCGTATTGCTGTCCGGAAAGAGAAGTGGCATATTGATCTTTGGGAAACCAACCGGATGCAGCTTCTGGAGTTTGGAGTGAACACTTCGCGTATTGAGGTCAGTGGCATTTGTACGTGGAAGAATAAAGATGATTTCTTTTCCGCACGGAGGCTGGGTATTGCTTCCGGACGGATTTTGTCAGGGATAATGATGTGTTGAAAAATTTAAAGACTTATGAAAATAGAAGTATCCGAAGAATTACATCGTGCTTGGCCGCAGTTTCGGGGAGCGGCTGTTTTTGCTACGGTAAAGAATACGGTTTATAGTGCTGAGTTATGGAAGCGGATTGACGAGTTTACCGCCTTGTATCGCGCGAAATATACCGTCGATTCTATCAAGGAAATGCCTGCTATTCAGGCTACCCGACAGGCTTATAAGAAATGTGGGAAAGACCCCAGCCGCTATCGTCCTTCGTCCGAAGCGTTGTGCCGGCGCATCTTGCGGGGCATTCCGTTGTATCAGATTGATACGTTGGTAGACTTGATTAACCTGGCTTCTATTTATAGTGGAAATTCGATAGGAGGTTTCGACCGTGACAAAATTCAAGGCGATCGCCTGGTGTTGGGTATCGGACGAGCCGGAGAACCTTACGAAGGTATCGGCAGGGGCACACTGAATATTGAGGGTATGCCAGTCTATCGGGATGCCATTGGAGGTATCGGAACGCCTACCAGTGACCACGAACGGACAAAGATGAGCATAGACACTACGCACGTGTTGGCGATAATGAATGCGTATGGAGGAAGTGAGGGATTGGTTGAATCCGTCAATTATATGGTAGGGCTGATGAAAGAGTTTGCAGAGGCTCAGGATATAGAAATCGTTTATTTCGAATAAAACCAAAACGTATGGATATAGAGAAAATTTTAGCGGAAGGTATTATCTTTAAAGGTGCCGGCTTGAAAAAGGAAAAAGAAGAAAAGGTAAAAACGAAAGCAAAGAAGAAAGCATATATAACCGGAACACATGGATCTGGTTCAGCAAAAATGAAGGCAGAATATCGCCGCCGCCGTGCCAATCGGCATAAAAACGGGTAACCGGATGCATACATATATCCGCATTGGGGAAGAAACTTTGTCGAAACGTAGCGATTTCTGTGCAATATCACCGATTTTTGTTTTGCATACCGATTAAAAACCTTATATTTGTTCTATGCAAAACAATCTAAAATGATAAGCGTATGAAAAAGTTATTTCTGTTAGCGGTATGTATGTTGTCGATGCTTACGGTGTCGGCACAGATGAGGCCGACGATGATGTTCGAAGTGGGCATCGGCATGAGTGGCTGGACGGGAGATGCGGCAAAAGGTTCGAATGCCATTTTTAATCCGCGTGTAGGTGTTACAGCGGATGTCCCCTTGAACGAATGGTTCTCTTTCCAGCCTGGATTGAGTTGGGTTTCGAAAGGTGCGAAGATGGAAAATGATGTGAAAGTCAATCAGAACTATTTTCAGGTTCCTTTGATGGCTGCGTTCCACATGCGTGCTACCGATAGCTTCGACCTTGTGTTTACGGCAGGTCCATATGTTGCAGTAGGCGTGAACGGTAAAACGGAATATGAGCAAAATGATGTTACTACTTCTTGGAAGACTTTCAAGGATGCCGATGGAGTGGGTTGGGACGGCTTCCGCCGCTTCGATGCCGGCATCGGAGTCGGTGTTGCGCTCGATTTCCCACACTGGATAGTAGGCGTGGATGCCGATTTCGGTTTGTGTAAGGTTTGTAAGGATGGTCCACGTAACTATGACCTCTTCTTCAGCGCAGGCTTCAAGTTTTGATAATTTTATATGGAAACGAGGATGAATAATAAGGAACAACATCCTCGTTTTTCTTTCTGTATGTTGTCGTTCCCAATTAAATTCGTATTTTTGTGAAAATTAAAAACGATAGGATATGAAGAATAATCTCATTCGTTTCGATTGGGCGATGAAACGTCTGCTCAGAGACAAGAGTAATTATGTCGTGCTGGAAGGATTTCTGTCAACTCTATTGGGAGAAGACTTGCACATCGTACGCTTCCTGGAAAGTGAAGCAAACCAGACAGAAGTGAATGACAAGTTTAACCGTGCTGATATGCTGGTGGAAGACGAGCAAGGGCGGCTTCTTATTATTGAAGTGCAGAACAACCACGAGTTAGATTACTTTCACCGGATGTTGTATGGTGTGTCGAAAACTATTTCTGAGTATATTAACCTCGGCGATGATTATGATAAAGTAAAGAAAATCTACTCCATTAATATCGTGTACTTCGAATTGGGACAAGGGAAAGATTATGTCTATCATGGGAAAACCATATTCCGGGGGTTGCATGACCCAAATGACGTATTGCAACTTTCCATACGGCAGAGGGAAAGGTTTATTGGAAAAGACGCCGGAGATATTTTCCCAGAATATTACGTGCTACGTGTAAATGACTTCGATAAAATAGCTAAGACACCTCTTGATGAATGGATAGAGTTCTTCAAGACGGGCAATATAGATAGTTCGGCTACCGCTAAGGGTTTGCCTGAAGCACGGGAGCGGCTCCGGGTGGATTCGCTTTCCGACCAAGACAGGCGTGCATATATCCATGATATGGAGGCTTTGCGCTACCAACGGAGTGTTATTAAAACAGGCTGGTATGAAGGTCGTGCCGAAGGTTTGAAAGAAGGACGTGCTGAAGGTCGTGCTGAAGGTCGTGCTGAAGGTCGTGCAGAGGGTAGAGCAGAAGGTAGAGCAGAAGGTCGTGCCGAAGGGCTTGCGGAAGGAGAGGCTAAAGGCAGGGCAGAAGCGAAGGCGGAAAGTGAAAAGGAAATGGCTTTGCGCATGAGAGAAATGGCAAAGAAGATGAAAGAAGCAGGTATGCCTGTTGAAACCATTGCCCATTTTACGCAATTGGCATTGGAAGAGATTGAGGAATTATAAAGGAGGAAATAAGCCAAGGAAGGCTGCTAATGTAACTTCCAAAAGGTGAAAAAACTTGATTCTAAAGAAAAAAGACTGGAAGAAATTCGATGAAGAAGAAACTGTTTTGAATTTGTCGTGTGATGATTTGGAATGACTCAAAAATCTCCCAAAGCACACACTAAAATAATGCATCAAGGCGAGAAAACTTTTGGGAGAAATTCAAAACAGTTTCTAAGATTCGGCATTTCATTCAATTCCCTTCCTTGTTCTGCTTAAAAATCGAAAAACGGTTCGGGCTTCTTGAAGCCTTTTTTGCTGATGGGCATGTAGTGGAGCTGCTTGTCTCCCGTGTCCACTACGATGCAAAGCGAATCGTTCCATTCCTGCAAGTTGGCGAGTCCGGAGATGTCGCACGAAAAAGTGCCGGCTTCATAGCGATACTTTTCCCAACCTTCCGGCACGTGGGGGCGATAGCAAAGCTCCAAGCGTAGCGTGTCCGGACTTTGGCGGACAGGGTCGTATACCAAGTCTATGGGAATGGATGCATATTCGTAATGCGTGTAAAGGTCGTGAGTAATTGTTGCGAGCGTGGAGAAATCGAAATAACCGCAGTACGCTCCGTAAGAGTTGGAAAAATAAAAGTTCTCGTCTACGCTGCAACTGTCTGGATGCGTGATGCCCCGTTTGTCCGCTTCCGTTTTACTGATGGGGTGGATGACCTTGTAGGTTTCCACAATTCCTACCCTTGCGTTGTCAATGATAGTGAAGCCGGGAGTGCGGTCGCTAAAGAACCGGTTTTCTTCTTTGAACGACAGGCTGTAGTAAGCCCGTTCGTATTTGTCCAGTCCTTTGCCGTAGCAGATGGCGACTTCGTTTCTTCCGTCCGAAAAGAGGTAATAGCCGTCTTCGTCATTGCCTACGATAGTGCCTCTATTCATCATACTGAGATACCCTCCGTTGTCGATAGTCAGGTCGTGGCAGGATACCAATCCGAATGCGCAGACGAAAAGCGTCCACGCATAGATGCTGCAAGAAAATCTCTTTGTTTTCATCTTTGTCCTGAATAAACGTTTCTTTTCGGCAAATATAGGCAAAAAAAGGAAGCGTAACGCATTATTTAACAGAAAACGGCATAAGCCGTATAAAAGCCGTTGGGGCTTTCGGACTATTTTTACTATTTTTGCCGTATGAAATACAATCGGGAAAAATGATATGAACAGGAGAATCTTATCTGTTGGAGTCTTTATGGTGTTGATGCTCTCGTCTTTGTTGGCAGGGCGTCAGGGGTATTGCGGTGCCAAAGAAGCGATAACCGCCGACTTGAACCAGGCTTTGTTGCGTATGTTTGAAGAAAGGCAAGAGGATATCGTCACGCAAGACTCTATCCGGGCATACAAGCGGCTTAGGCAAGTGTCGGACGGAGAAGTATGGCTTGCCATTGCCGACCGGAAGCTATGCCGTAATTTGAAGAACCGGAAGCTGAAAGATAATGCCTTCCTTTCGTTTCATATTGTTGATGAGGCTTATCCCGGTAAGTTCCCGGAAGCGGATGTTATCAGCAGCGATACGTTGATAGTGAACAATGAAGCGACCGGAACGACGCTTGCCGTGAAAAGTTATGTGCGGCTTTCTGCAATCGGTATATTCCGTATGTCCGATCAGCGTTGGTCGTCCTTGCTGGCTTTTGCTGCGTTGCTTTGGGCGGCGGGAACTGCATTTCTTTTTCGGAAGAAGGAGACGCTTGCTGGTACCGTCAGCTATGGAGGGCTTTCTTATTCGCCCGAGGACAAGTGTTTTTATGATGCAAGCCATGCGCTTGTCCACTTTACTCCGATGCAATACCGATTGATGTTGATGCTATGGCAGGCTCCTTCCCATTCGGTATCGAAAGAAGAGATATGCGCCCTGCTTTGGTCCAAGAAAGCGGATGCCAACGATACGCTCTATACCTTGGTGAAACGGTTGAAACCGATTCTTGAGGCATGTAGCGAATTGCAGCTTGTCGCTCATAAAGGAAGAAGCTATGCGCTGGAAATCAGACCGAAAACCAGTTGTCAGCCAAATGTCAGGAAGATGTCAGCTACATGTTAGATGAGTGTGTAGCCTTCGAACGTATTTTTGTGTCCGGACTAAAAACATGGACACAATGAAACGTATCAACATCTTGCTGGTCTTATTCGTATATGCCCTCGTTGGCTCGGCACAGAATGAGACGAAGACTATCGAACTTGGAGAAGTAGAAATAAAGGCGGCTAAAGTAATTCATAAACCCGACGGGCAAATTATTTATCCCACCGAAACGCAGAAAAATGCATCGCATTCGGGGTATAGCATTCTGCAGAAGTTATCCTTGCCCAATATCCGTGTGGATGAGGTTTCGCAAAGCCTCTCTGCCATCGACGGACGGGGAAGCATCCAGTTGCGCATCAATGGCATTATTGTAGGACGGGAAGAAATGCTGGCGCTTTCTCCCGGAAGCATCAGCCGGATAGACTTTATCGACAATCCCGGGGTGAGATACGGAGAAGGAATCGCATACGTTATTAACATTCTGACCCGCCGGGCGGATAGCGGATATGCGGTCGGCATTGATCTGACCCAGGCACTGACTGCTAAGTCGGGCAATGATTTAATTTACGGAAAATGGAACGCCGGGAACAGCGAGCTTTCGTTGAGTTATAATTTCGGGTACAAGGACTTTAAGGGAAACCGGACGAATGAAACAGCTCATTACCGGCTTACGGACGGGTCGGTCCGTACCATTGGGCGGAACGACATCGCTTCGCGCAGCCGGAGTCTTAGCAACGGTTTGCAATTGAAATACAACCTTGCCGATTCTGCCGATTATGTGTTTCAGGCTTCACTGAATGCCGGTTTCTCGCATGTCCCCGACAATTATAACCGGAAGCAGATTCTGGAAGGAAACGAGGAATACCTTGCCACGCAACGCGAACGCAACCGTAGCTCCAGTCCGGTCTTGGATTTGTATTTCTTTAAGCAATTGACTTCCCGTCAGTCGCTGACACTGAATGCCGTAGGGACGTATATCGCCACTTCGCTCCGCAGCAGTTACGATGAGGGTGCGCCGTATGCATATCGGGTGGAAGGGAAGACGTATTCCCTGATGAGTGAAGCCGTTTACGAGAACCGGCTCAAGCCTTTTACGTTTACTGCTGGGGCAAACTACATGCAGAAATACACGAAGAATAAGTACACGGGTGATGTAAATTCCGTCAATCCGATGCATAACCGCAGCGTCTACGCTTTTGCCGAGATAAAGGGGAAACTTGGTCTGATAAGGTATGTGGCGGGAGTAGGAGGCAGTTATTTGGATTACCGCCAGCAAGCGCACGATTATCAGTACTGGCTGTTCCGCCCGAAGGCTTCCGTTGCCTACAATCCAGTGCAAGCCGTCCAGCTGAAATATGATTTCCAGATAAGCGAGCATGTTTCGCGGGTGGCGATGATTAGCAATACTTCTATCCGCAACAACAGCATGGAATGGACGCTGGGCAATCCCGATATCCGCCCGAACCGGGAGCAAGCGCATACTTTTCAGGTTTCGTACACGCATCCCCGCTTCCAGTCTTTTGTCCAGGCATACGGAAAACGTTGCCATCAGCCGAATATGGCTACGTATATCCGGACCGAAGACAACCGGTTTGTTTACACCCAACTCAATCAAAAAGAAATCGATGTGCTTAACCTGATGCTGTATGCGAATGGTTGGATAGTCCCCGATAAGCTTTCGATAGCGTTATCTGGTACGCTTTTCCGCTGTTTTAACTTCGGCGAAGACTATACGCATTGCAAGACGTTTTATTCGGGTACAGCCAATGTGCAGGCTTACTTAGGCAAACTTACCCTTTCGGCATTCATGGACAGCGGTTTCCGTTTCCTCGAAGGTGAGACCGAAGGATTCAACGGCTCGTTTGTTTCTCTGAACGCATCCTACCGGTACAAGAACCTGAACTTGTCGCTTGCCTGGCAACAACCGTTTAGAAACCGTTACAAGCAATTCCAGTCGGATGTGTACAACCGTTATGTCCGGAAAACGACTGCTCTGCATTGCCGTGACTTGGGCAATTTCGTGAGCCTGAACATTGCATGGAAATTCTCACAGGGAAGGGCATATAAAGATGTCCGGCGGAACATTGAACAGAAAGCGGATAAAGATACCGGCATCTTGAGGTAAAGCAAAATAGAACACAGAGACACAAAACATATATTTTTGTAGAATATAAAACTCTGTGCCTCCGTGTCTCTGTGTTCGAAATTAATATTAATGATGGAACAGACGGATGCCTGTAAACGCCATCGTGATGCCGTATTTATCGCATGTTTCGATGACATGGTCGTCGCGCACCGAACCTCCTGCCTGGGCGATGTATTCCACGCCGCTCTTGTGTGCACGTTCGATGTTGTCGCCGAAGGGGAAGAAGGCATCCGAGCCTAACGATACGCCTTTCAGCGTGTCCAGCCAGGCACGTTTCTCTTCGCGGGTCAATACTTCGGGCTTTTCGGTAAAGAACTGCTGCCAAACGCCGTCAGCCAATACATCATCGTGATCATCGCTGATGTATACGTCGATGGTGTTGTCGCGGTCGGCACGGCGGATTTTCTCTACCCAAGGCAAGTTCAATACTTTCGGGTGCTGGCGCAGGTACCAGATATCGGCTTTGTTTCCGGCAAGGCGGGTGCAGTGGATGCGGCTCTGCTGGCCGGCGCCGATACCGATGGCTTGTCCGTCCTTCACATAGCACACCGAATTCGATTGGGTATATTTCAGGGTGATAAGCGCAATCATCAGGTCACGCTTTGCCGCGTCGGGCAGGTTCTTGTTCTGTGTCGGGATGTTGGCGAAGAGTTCCTCTCCGTTCAGCTTGATTTCGTTGCGTCCCTGTTCGAAGGTGATGCCGAACACGTCTTTGTGCTCGATGGGAGCCGGACGATATTCCGGGTCAATCTGAATGACGTTGTATGTACCTTTACGTTTCGCTTTCAGGATAGCCAACGCCTCTTCGGTATAGCCCGGAGCGATAACGCCGTCCGAAACTTCACGGTTGATGAAGCGGGCGGTCTCTTCGTCGCACACATCGCTCAGCGCGATAAAGTCGCCGTAGGAAGACATGCGGTCGGCACCGCGGGCACGCACGTATGCGTTAGCGAGGGGAGACAACGGCAGATCGCCTACGAAGTAAATCTGTTTCATCGTTTCGTCCAGTTCCAGCCCGATGGCGGCACCGGCAGGGCTAACGTGCTTGAATGAGGTAGCGGCAGGCATGCCGGTCGCTTCTTTCAGTTCTTTCACCAACTGCCAGCCGTTCAGCGCATCAAGGAAATTGATGTATCCCGGACGTCCGTTCAGCACTTCCAGCGGCAGTTCTCCTTCTTTCATATAAATACGTGCTGGTTTCTGGTTGGGGTTGCAGCCGTATTTCAGTTCGAGTTCTTTTGCCATAAGCATTTGTTGTTTAAAATGTTTATTTTCGGCAAATATACGAAAAAAAACGTATCCCTGTACCCCGATGTAACATACAGAATAATCTTGTAACATTAATATAGGAGAAAAGTCATTTGTTTTGTTTACATTTGCCGGCAGTAAATGATTTTTGAACCTTAACAAGTATATTTCAATTATGAAAGAACAAATGAAAAACAGAATTTTCGGAATGCTTTTCTTGGTGTTATTAGGATTGCCGTTCTTTTCCGTATTGGCTTCAGTTCCGGAAACGCAGGATTTGCTGCAAAGTCCTTGGACGGAGGGGGCTTTCGACACAGGGAAATATCGTAATATTTTTGCTGAAATGGGCTACAGTTCTCAAGAAATTGATGCTCGGGTGCAGTCGGTTTTCGATGAAATCTTTTCACCGGAGAACAAGGTTTATGTTGAACCCGATGACTCTACAGCATATATCTGTGATATAATACATGATGATGTGCGTAGTGAAGGTATGTCATACGGTATGATGATAGCTGTGCAGTTTGAGAAAAAAGACATTTTTGACCGGCTTTGGCGTTGGACTAAGACTTATATGCAGCATAAGGAAGGAGCCTCGGAAGGTTATTTTGCCTGGTGTTGCCGGAAAGACGGGAGTCATATCGATGGAGGGTCGGCTTCGGACGGCGAGCTTTATTTCATTACCTCATTAATTTTTGCTTCGAACCTGTGGGGAAATGATACGGGTATTGATTATCTGGCCGAAGCTCAGCATATACTGGATTGTGCCATGGAAAAAGATGGAACAGATAGTGTTATGCCGCTTATTCATAAAGAACACAAGCTTATTACGTTTGTCCCGAATAAGTTCGGTTATGGTTTTACCGATCCTTCTTACCATTTGCCTGCCTTTTACGAAGTTTGGGCACGTTGGGCTGACGATGGACGTGCTGCATATTGGAAAGAATGTGCCGAACGCAGCCGCCATTTTTTGCATAAGGCAGTTCATCCTGTTACAGGGTTGACTCCTGATTATAGTAACTACGACGGAAGTTTGATGCATAAAGGTTGGATGATAGGTGATGCTTTCCGTTTTGATTCTTGGCGTGTGCCGATGAACATTGCGCTTGATTATTCGTGGTCATGTGCCGACCGGGAATGGCAGCATGCATACGGCAATAAGATTCAGGATTTTCTGTATGGACAGGGGATTGATACGTTTGTCAATCAATATAATGTGGATGGCACAATGTTGCCAGACAGTTTGCAAATGGGAAAACCTTCTCATGCGCCAGGACTTGTGGCTACGGCGGCCGCTGTATCGCTGGTCTGCACACATGCCAAAAGTCGTGAGTTTGTGCAGCGTTTGTGGGATAGTCGTCCTACTCCAGGTTTCAATTATTACTACGATGGATTACTCCGTTTATTCGCTTTTATGCATTTGAGCGGAAAGTATCGGGTGATATTTCCAGTACAGCGGTGATTTATACTATGCGCGGTATGCATTTGTGCATTTGTTGATGTCACAGTTACAGTGTGCTGTCTCCGTTCCGTTCGCCACGCATTACTAAGCTGTACTTTATCATATTCAGATGATTTAAAAGGTTGTTGTTATTATCTTCTTCTCTCAACGCAGATAGCCTCGTCTGGTGTAAGATTAATAATCTTCCGCTTGTAAGATTAATAATCTTGCAGCCTGAAGATTATTAATCTTACAGCGGATGGACTTATATAGCGGCTTTATTCAGAAGAGGTTTGTGTGCATGTCCGACGGGTTATCGGAAAGGAAAAGCTGATGGGTTTGTCCAAAAGGGAGATCTTGGACTCAAAAATCTTTTGGGAGTCAATCTCTTCTATATCGGATTGTTGTTGGGTATTTGTATGAAAAAATGTTCCATAATGTAGTTCGGCTTTGTAAAAACTGACCAAAGCCCAGCCTCCTACAAAGGAAGCGGTGGCGATAAGAAGTATTGAAACGATGATAAATTCCATATTGTTGGTTGTTGGTTATGTTTCTTAGTCAATAAACAAGAAGATGCCCTTAATCCTGCTTATACTTCTATTAATGTTTGTTAACGTCAGTTCATGTAATGAAAAACTTTCTATCTTTGCCCATGCAACGGTTCGGGCAAACCACGTCCGATTAAAAGGGAATCAGGTGCAAGTCCTGAACAGTCCCGCTGCTGTAAGTTCCATAGACTGAAGTGTCGCAAACCATTCTTAGCCACTGGGAGGGTATCTTGGGAAGGCGGTTTGTCGATAGGAACAAGTCAGAAGACCTGCCGTGTGCCTTTGCATTTTCACTGCTTTCGAGGAAAAAGCGTGGGAATACGGCAGGATGTGGCTTTTCGGGCTGCCCTCTCTTTATTATTCCCTTTTTCTAATTGCAATCGGTGTTATGCGAAGATGCGCAGGGATAACTTCCTTGTGTGGATAGGTTTATATTTTAACCAAAAGATAACATGAATCAATTAAAGCAATTAGGACAGATGAAAAAATTAGTATGGTTTTGGGCGGCACTGTTGTGTGTGTCGCTTTGGAATTGTAGCGATGACGAGAATCCGGCAAGTGAAGAGCAGAAAGAAGAAGCGGTAATCAGTTTTGAAGGCGAATTGAGCGAGCCGAATAGCTCTTTCATCGCCACCGAAGGCGAAGTGGATGGGTTTTATCAAAGGACTTCCTTCTCCGACCCTCAGGCGTTAGTTGCTTTTTCCCATTATTTTAGTGGACAGAGTTTTGGTGGAGGGTTCACTTATACCAATGGAACGGATGTAACAACTTCTGGATATACCAATTTAAGTGCCATTACCGGTGCTGGCAGGGATGGAAGCGTTTACCTGACCAGTAATGCAAACGAGTACACTCCAGCGCGGATTACAAATCTGCAAGTTGGAAAATATCGTTTCAAAGGAGCATGGGTAACGAATACAACCTATGATTATCTGGCTATGAAAGACGGTAATGATGGAGGAATAGGTTTGGTGCGGAAGTTTGGAGTGGGTGACTGGTTCATTCTGACTGCTGTAGGTCACGCAAGCGATGATTCCGAAATAGGGCGTGTCGATTTTTATTTGGCCGATTTTCGTGATGGGAACAGCATGATTCTCGATACGTGGGAATGGTTCGACTGGAGCGAACTGGCAGATGCCTCGTATATTACGTTTGAAATGTCTTCTTCCGATATAGGTGATTTCGGTATGAATACTCCTTCTTATTTTTGCATGGATGATATAACATTGCAGGAAAATTGATTTCCTCTCGAAAATAATCAGCAAGGCTCACTTAGAAGAAGTTTATCTTCGGAAGAGTGGGCCTTTTTGCGTATCTTTGTGCGGTTTGAAACATAAAATTAAGTGTGTATGATAGACGAATTATTGGAGTTCAATCGTTCCTTTGTAGAAAACAAAGGCTATGAACAGTACGTAACCACAAAATATCCTGATAAGAAGATTGCGATAGTGACCTGTATGGATACGCGTTTGGTTGAGTTGATACCTGCTGCCTTAGGCTTGCGCAACGGGGATGTAAAGATGATTAAGAATGCCGGAGGAACGGTGACACATCCCTTTGGAAGTGTGATGCGTAGCTTGTTGGTAGGTATTTACGAACTGGGTGTAGAAGAAATTATGATTATCGGTCATACGGATTGTGGGGCGCAACACATGGATAGTCAGGTCATGTTGCGACATATTAAAGAGCACGGAGTATCCGACCGTGACATTGAGATGATGGAGTATTGCAATGTTGATTTGCACGCTTGGTTGAGCGGGTTTGACGATGTGGAGCAATCGGTACGAGGTAGTGTGCATTTGGTAAAACATCATCCATTAGTGCCTAAAGATGTAGTCGTGCGTGGATTTATTATTGACTCTGTAACTGGTAAATTGACTGAGTTTGAAAATATAGATTAATGCATAACTGAAGGAGAAGATGACAAGTGCAAGATAAATGCATTTAATGCTGCATATATTATTTCGTTGAAGGCTACTTCATTTATTAGAACCTGATACAGCATTACTTAATTCATTCAAGGTACGCACTTATATGTACGGGGGCATGGAAGATATATCCGTTGCCCCGTACATATAGGTGCTTTTTTGTATCCTTGCCTTCGGTTTTCTGTTGTTATATATAATAAGGAGTATTGTTATTCTTACTAAGTTTTCTCTAGGTGTAAATATTTTCCTGTATATCTGTGAATATCAGCATTTTGCATATTTCACATGAAAAAAGTTTCAAAAAAAGTTCTCCAGTTTCTTGCAGTTTCGGTAAAAAGGCGTACCTTTG
>NZ_NFKD01000007.1:0-142488 GCF_002160215.1 Bacteroides sp. An19
TAACCAAGATCAGGAAGAAAATTAATGCCAGACCGAGAGAAAAACTCAATTTCTCGACTCCGGCTGAGGTCTTTTTCAAAAATATTTCGTAATGTTGCACTCGCTGGTTGACTCTGCCAATTCTATGTCAATCCGTATTTTATACATAAAAAAGTGTACAAATGTTTGTGAATTAGAGAAAAAGTCGTAACTTTGCGCCGCAAATAAAAAAATAGTATTAATTAATTTAATTAACGAATAGTATGAATCAATACGAAACCGTTTTCATTTTGACTCCCGTTTTGTCTGATGCACAGATGAAGGAAGCGGTAGACAAGTTCAAGGCTATCCTGACTCAGGAAGGTGCTGAGATTATCAATGAGGAAAACTGGGGATTGAAGAAACTGGCTTATCCCATTCAGAAGAAATCTACGGGCTTTTACCAGCTTATCGAGTTTAAGGCTGATCCTTCAGTCATTGCGAAATTGGAAGTTAATTATCGCCGTGATGAGCGAGTAATCCGTTTCTTGACTTTCAGAATGGATAAGTATGCTGCAGAATATGCTGCAAAAAGAAGAAGTTTAAAATCAACTAAAAAGGAGGAAAATTAATTATGGCACAGCAACAATCAGAAATCAGATATTTAACTCCGCCCTCAGTAGATGTAAAGAAAAAGAAATATTGTCGTTTCAAAAAGAGTGGCATTAAGTATATTGACTATAAAGATCCTGAATTCTTGAAGAAATTCTTGAACGAACAGGGTAAAATTCTTCCGCGTCGTATTACCGGAACTTCTTTGAAATATCAGCGCCGTATCGCACAGGCTGTAAAGAGAGCCCGTCATTTGGCATTGCTGCCTTTTGTAACTGACTTGATGAAATAATATAAGGAGGAATAAGTATGGAAATAATTTTGAAAGAAGACGTAGCTAACTTGGGCTACAAGAATGATATTGTAACCGTGAAGTCTGGTTATGGCCGTAACTATCTTATTCCGACCGGCAAAGCTGTTATCGCTTCACCGTCTGCAAAGAAAATGTTGGCTGAAGAGTTGAAACAGCGTGCTCATAAATTGGAAAAGATCAAGAAAGATGCGGAAGCTGTTGCTGAATCATTGAAAGGTGTTTCATTGACAATCCCGACTAAGGTAAGTGCAACAGGTGTTATTTACGGTTCTGTTGGTAACATTCAGATTGCTGATGAACTGGCCAAGTTAGGACATAATATTGATCGTAAGATTATTGTAGTAAAAGACCAGGTTAAAGAGGTCGGTCATTACGTAGCTATAGTGAAACTGCATAAGGAAGTTTCTGTGGAAATTCCTTTTGAGGTAGTAGCAGAAGAGGCTTAATTGTTATATCTGTAATTACTTGATAAAGAGGCTGTCTTAAATAAATTTAGGACAGCCTCTTCTTGCTTATTTGGTTAACAGAATAGGATAGTTGTCTTGAGTCTGGTAGAGTTTGAATTTACCAAAAATGCTAGTAGATAAAAGAAGTTAGAAGGAGGCCAAAAGCCTTTTCAAGTGAACATAAGTGATAGGACTGACTTACTTATGTGAAACGGTCGAGTTACTTATATTAAACGGTCAACTCACTTATGTTCTTCAGAATACATGCTTTGTTTTTTTCTTTGACACATTTCGCACCGTTTCTGTAGAGACGATGTGTGCATCGTCTCTACTACGTGGCATATACAAAATGCACAAAGTAATACTGTGGGAAGTATAAATTATACAGATTGTTTTCTACAAGTACTACTACTTTGTGTTTTCCTCCAAAGGCTGCTTGGGGGTATTCCAAAAACGTATGTTCCGAGAACGGTGTTTTGCAGAAATCAGATACGTCTGCAAATGCATTTGTAATATTTATTCGTTGTTGGAAGGAGTCATTTCGCCTTCTACGTAAAGGCGTACTACTTCTTGTTTAGCATTGGTTCGCAGGGTGATTGATTTGCGGAAGTGTCCGGGGAATTTGCCTGCTCCGTTATAAGTAATGATGATTTCTCCACTTTCACCAGGTTTGATGGGTTCTTTAGGATATTGTGGGACGGTGCATCCACACGATGCGATGGCTTGATGGATGACTAACGGACCGTTGCCTGTATTGGTGAATTTGAATTTACAGGTTACCTTCGGGCTATTTTCAGGAAAAGAACCGAAATTGTGTGTCGTTTCATCGAATTTAATATCGGCAGTACCTGCTGCAATGGCAACTATTACCATCGCTACAAAACATAAGGTGGTAAGAATCTTTTTCATGGAATTTGCTTTATTTAAAAACGTTACAAAGTTAGGTTTTTTTCTGTTATCTGGATGTGTGTTAAGCGTTATAAAAATGAAAAATGCATATCTCACTAAATTTGTGGGATTGGCAATTGAAAATGAATGCGGGACGGGAAACACAGAACCTGTTTAATGTCCTGTGTTTCCCGTTCCATGATGTTATCCGCGGCTGATTTGTTTTACCCCTTTTACCGTTTTTATTTTCTTGATGAGTGCCTCCAGTTTATTGGTGTCGTCTACCATTATTGTAAGCATTCCTGAGAACAATCCATCGTTCGAATCGATGCTGATGGAACGCAGCAGGATATTGTCTTCTTTGTTAATGATAGAAGTGATGTTGGTCACGATACCTATGTCGTCGTGCCCTACGATGCGCAGTGTGATAGGGTATTGTTTCCCTTGACTTTTTCCTGCCCATCGTGCACGTACGATGCGGTAAGGGAACCGTGCTTTCAGTTCAGGAGCGTTCGGGCAGTCGCACCGGTGTATTTTGATACCTCCCGAGATGGTAACGAAACCGAATACCTCATCACCGTAGATTGGGTTGCAGCAGCGTGCCAGCTTGAAATCGATGCCTTTCAAGTGCTGGTCGATGACCAGAACATCATCTTTGTACACGTTCTTTTCGTCTGTAGCTTGCTGTATGTTGAAATTTTCGGCACTTCGGTAAATCACTTCTTCGCGTTGATCGGTTTCTTTCCGTTGCATTTCCAGATAGTGATCTATCAATGTGTTGATATCTGTCGTTTCGTTGGCTATGCTTTGATAGAAATCGGTCACGGTTTTGAACCCAGATTTCTTGATGAGGCGCATCAGGATGGCTTCATCGTATTCTATTTTCCGGTTTTTGAATTTACGCTCCAAGGTTTCTCGTGCAAATTCGGTTTGTCGTGCCACCAGTTCCTTCAAGGCTTGGCGTATTTTGTTTCGGGCTTTCGAAGTTGTGACAAAATTCAGCCAGTCGCGTTTGGGTGTCTGTGTGGTAGAAGTCATGATTTCTACTTGGTCACCGCTGTTCAGGCTTTGTTTCAGTTGTACATTCCTGCCGTTTACTTTTGCTCCTACACAATGGCATCCCAAGTTAGAGTGAATGGCAAAAGCAAAATCCAGCACAGTGGCTCCTTGCGGGAGTTTGTACAAATCTCCTTTAGGACTAAACACGAATACTTCATCCTTGTACAGGTCCAGTTTGAACTGGTCGATGGTTTCGGCATCGTTGTCAGCATTTTCCAGTGTTTCCCGGATGGAGTTCAACCATTCGTCCAGTCCGCTTTCACCTTTGATACCTTTATATCGCCAATGGGCAGCAAGTCCTTTTTCGGCTATTTCATCCATACGTTCGGTGCGTATCTGTACTTCCACCCATTTGCCTTCGGGTCCCATTACTGTAATGTGGAGTGACTCATATCCATTGCTTTTGGGCACGGAAAGCCAGTCGCGCAGACGTTTGGGGTTGGGAAGGTACATATCAGTTACGATTGAGTATACCTGCCAGCACTCTTGTTTTTCTTTATCCAAAGGTGAGTCGAGGATAATCCGGATGGCAAACAGGTCGTACACACCTTCGAATGGACAGCCTTGTTTCTTCATCTTCTGATAGATGGAGTGAATGGTTTTTGTACGTCCTTTGATGTGGAATTTCAGCCCGCTCTCTTCCAGTTTTTTACGTACCGGTTCGATAAATTGCTGAATATAACGATCGCGTGCAGCCTTGGTTGCATTTAACTTTTCCTTGATATGATAATATATGTCGTGCTGCGTGTACTTTAATGAGAGGTCTTCCAATTCTGATTTCAGTTTGTACAAGCCAAGCTTATGTGCCAATGGTGCATACAGATGGGCAGCTTCGTTGGACACGGCAAGCCGTGCCTCTTCGTTGGGACTTTCTTTGATTTGTCGCATTAAGTTTACACGGTCGGCGATCATGATGAGAATGACGCGCATGTCTTCGGCAAACGAAAGCAACAGATTCCGGAAGTTTTCCGATTCGATAGTTGGACTTTTTTCGTAAAGTTCATTTATTTTTACCAGACCGCGTATGATTCCTGCTACGTCTTCTCCGTAATTCTTTTGTACGGATTCAAGTGTGCATAAGTGGTATTTTACAGATTCATGCAGCATGATGCCTAGAATGGAGGCACGCCGCATACCGATTTCTTCTGCAACAATGATGGCTGTCTGCATATCTTTGATAATCGGGTTCATATTGAATGCGTTGCGGGGAATGCTTCCTGCCGACATGCTTTGGATCAGTTGCTTTTTCACGTTGCGGCAGTCATCTTTCTGTAAAGTGTCGCCAGACAATCGTAAAAGTCGTCTGTAAAGTGGCACAAGTTGTTTGTGCTCTTGTGGGGTAAAAAATGCTTGCTCTTCCATAATTTTATTAACATTAAGGAGGGAGAATGAAAGATGAAGTGTGTCATTGCGTAACAGTTTCTTCATTCTTTATTCTTAAATCTTCATTATTTCTTCGTAAAGTTACTTTTTTTCTTTATTATCTGTGCATAGTTGATGGTTTTTTTATATTTTTGGGGTGTGAATGCTTTATGGCAACTTATTCATTACTTAAATTTATCATATATGTTAACACACGAAGACAAAGAATTGTTGGCGAAGAAAGGCATTTCTGAGCAACAGATTGAAGAGCAGTTGGCTTGTTTCGAACATGGGTTTCCTTTTTTGCGTCTTGCAGCCGCTGCTTCAGTAGAAAATAATGGTATCATGGTAGCCGATGAGGCCATGCAGAAAAAATATCTGGCTGCATGGGATGCTTATAAGGATGGTGACCGCAAAATTGTGAAATTTGTTCCTGCATCGGGTGCGGCAAGCCGGATGTTCAAGAATATGTTTGAGTTTTTAGGAGCCGATTATGATGTGCCTACTACTGACTTCGAAAAGAAGTTTTTCGATCATATCCATAATTTTGCTTTCTACAATGATTTGAATGCAGCGTGTCTGGATAACACGGGAAAAGATATCAACGCATTGCTGGAAGAAAAAAATTACAAGGTTATTGTTTCGAATTTGCTTGAAGCTGCCGGACTGAATTATGGTTCACTTCCAAAGGGCTTGTTGAAGTTCCATCGATATGCTGACGGGGTACGTACGCCATTGGAAGAACATCTGGTAGAAGGTGCTTTGTATGCTGCCGGAAAAACCGGTAAGGTAAATGTACACTTCACTGTTTCTACCGAACATCGTGCATTGTTTGCCAAACTGGTGGATGCCAAAATCGGTGAATATGCGAAAAAGTATGAAGTGGAATATAATATTTCGTTCTCCGAACAGAAACCCAGTACAGATACTATCGCAGCAGACATGGACAACAAACCGTTCCGCGATGATAAAGGGAAGTTGGTATTCCGTCCGGGTGGTCATGGAGCATTGATTGAAAACCTGAATGATTTGGATGCCGATATTGTGTTTATCAAGAACATTGATAACGTGGTTCCGGACCGGTTGAAAGAAGATACTGTGACCTACAAAAAATTGTTGGCAGGTGTGCTGGTGACGCTTCAAAAACAAGCATTCGATTATTTGGAATTGCTGGATAGTGGTCATTATAGCCATGAACAACTTGAAAGTATTATTCGTTTCGTCCAGCAGCAGTTGCGTTGTCGCAAGGAAGACATCAAGGATATGGAAGATGCCGACCTGGTAATTTATCTGCGTAAGAAGCTTAATCGTCCGATGCGCGTGTGCGGTATGGTAAAGAATGTAGGTGAACCGGGTGGAGGACCGTTCCTGGCTTATAATCCGGATGGTACTGTTTCGTTGCAGATTCTGGAAAGTTCGCAGATTGATATGAAAGATCCGGAAAAGAAGGCGATGTTCGAAAAGGGCACACATTTCAATCCGGTGGATTTGGTATGTGCTGTGCGTGATTACAAAGGCAATAAGTTCAATTTGTTGGAACACGTCGATAAGGCTACTGGTTTTATCTCATACAAGTCGAAGAACGGTAAAGACTTGAAAGCGCTGGAGCTTCCGGGACTTTGGAACGGTTCAATGAGTGACTGGAGTACGGTATTTGTAGAAGTTCCGCTCAGTACCTTCAATCCGGTAAAGACTGTGAACGACCTGTTGCGTGAACAGCATCAGTGAAATCCTGCAGTTAGGGTTTACAGGCAAGACGAAAGCGATGTTGTTGCGTGGATCTTTTCGTAATTTGTAAGAAATAAGAGGCATCAGGACACGTATGTATCTTGATGCCTCTTTGACTGTTTATGGAAACTTTGTATGGGAAATGACGTCCATATCATGTCATGTGGCTTGTTTGCAGGAGTGTCTGTCATTTCCCTTGATTTTGCTGTTAACGGATGAGCTTTTCGGCAGGTAATGGGGCTTTTATTGGAAATTTTTCCGGACTAATCCGATGATGAGGTTTCGGATTTGGGCGAAAACAGAAGACTTTCTCTACCTGACGCATTGTCAAGATTTCTTTGAATTTCTTGTAATAAGTCTCTTGAATCTCAAGACATTTCTTTCTGCATTCAAAACGTGATAACATAAATTTGTCCAGTTCATCATCGTTCAATTCTTTTTCACGAGCTCCTTTGGGGGCAGGCATGTCTTGTCGGCATTCTGCCAAGGCTGTAAGGTATTCTTTGTATAAGGGAAGGAATTTGGCTGAAGTCTTATCGTCCAGTAGCAGTTGCTTATCCATTTTTTCCACCTGACGCTCAATGCGTTGTTCGGGAGTCAGTCGTTTCCCGCGTTGGGGCTTTTCCTGAGCAAATAGAGAAGAACTGAAAAGTAGGGCACTTGTCAAAAGAATGTAGCAAAAATTAGTTGTTTTCATCTTGTCTGGGTTTTAAGTTATACATAACAACACGTATCAAGCATGAAGCCTCCCGGTACCGATTGAAAGCCGTACGCTTTTCGTGTCTTTATTTATCAGACAAGCTGTACAGGCAAAAGTTTACTGTCTGTTCAGTCATTTAAGCTTAAATTGTGTCATCGAGCTTTAAAATTCAGCTTCCTTGCAGAAGGTTATCAGTTGACCGGTTGCCGGATGCTCGAATGACAGTTCACTGGCATGCAGGTATAGGCGGTCGGCTTTTTTCCCATATAGCTCATCGCCTATGATGGGGCAATTCAGTCCGTCCGGATGAGCCGCATGGACGCGCAGTTGGTGAGTGCGTCCGGTGAGGGGATAGAATGCAATGCGGGTTTTTCCGTCTTTCCGTCCGAGCACTTTATAACGGGTAACGGCTGGTTTCCCGTATTCGGAATGCACCATTTGATAAGGACGATTGTCATAGTCGGGGCAAATAGGAAGGTTGATGATACCTTCATCTGTGGTTACGATGCCGTTCAGCCATGCTGTGTATCGTTTTTGTATCCGTCGGGAAGCGAACATTTTTTGTAGTGCATAATGGATTTCTTTGGTTTTGGCAACCAGCAACAATCCGGATGTAGCCATATCAAGGCGATGGACAATAAGTGGGCCTGTTGCGGTAGGATAAAGTGTATGCAGGCGGGTATAGACCGAATCTGTGGTCAGTTTGCCAGGTGTGGAAAGCATGCCTTCAGGCTTATTTACTACGATTAGCCATTCGTCTTCGTATACAATTTCCAGTTCTTTTTTCTTTGTCTCTCTTCCTGCCAAGGGATTGGGTTCTACCTGTAATCCGATAAGCATGTGTTTCAGTATGGGTTCACATTTATTCTTGCACGAGGGATAGAAATGTCCTTCGTGTCGGATTTCTTCTTTGGGAGATTCGCCGATCCAAAATTCTCCCATGGCTAAAGGGTGAAAGTTATGTTGGTAGGCGTATTGCAAAAGTTTAGGCAGAGCGCATTCGCCCGCTCCGGCAGGGGGAGTGCCTTGCGGGGTATTGAGGAAGATTTGGCAAAGGTCTTTTATCTCATTTCGTGCGTTCAGCATTTGGAATTTCTCGAATAAGCGGTGCTGGAGTGCCGCCGAGCGGATTTTCCGTTCGTGTTTTAAGATTTGTATTTGATTCTCGAAAACCGAGAGAGAGGCTTTTAGTTCTTCTCCTTGTAGTTTTAGCCTTTTCTCCAGACGTTTGTATTCGGCTTTTTGGAACTGGCTTTCTTTGATAAGTTGGGCTTCCTCTTCGGGTGAGATTCCTTTTCTCCGCTTTTCTTCGCGCAAAAGCTTAGCTCGTTTCATTTCATCCTTGGCTTTCGCCAATGCCTCTTGGCTGGTCTGCATGTTGATTTGACAGGCATGTTGCAGATGCAGGTAGGCTTCCTCTTTTTCCAATGCTTCGATGCGCCGGTTGATGTCAGATATTTCACTTTCTTCTAATTTGAAGAATCCATCGGGGCGCAAGAGGTCGTATACCGGAGGCACAAATCCATTCTGCCGATTATTTTGGGCAAGGTTTCCCGAGAAGGCCGTCAGGTAGCCCACATTCCCTTCTTTGTCTTGTATCAGAAGCACGCCGAACATCTTTCCTTTACTCAATTCCTCTTCCCAATCGGAACGGGTACGAAGATATACTTGTACTTCGTGTGCTGCCATTTGCACCAAGGGGTGAGGGGTGTAATGGAAGGGATATGTGAATGCCGAAGGCAAAGGAATGCCTTCGATGGGCGATGTAAAACGATGGATGTTTGGGTCGCTCATAGGTGGCGGATTTTTATGTGAACTCCGCGTCTCTGCGTTCTCATCATATTGTTAAATCATTTCTCGTTGGCGGCAAAAGTATCCGCTGAAAATGGCGTCTATGTTCTCAATCCGTTCGCGGAAGATGCCGTAAACGGCTGACCCGGAACCGGTCATCGAGGCATATACGGCTCCCAAGTCGTACATTTTGTCTTTGATGGCGGCTATTTCGGGATAGAGGGCGAACACCGATTCTTCGAAATCATTTTTTAATTCGTCTTTCCAAGTCTCTACGGGCTGACGGATGATTTCTTTCACCGATTTCTCCGGATAATGTGGCTTGATGCGACTATAGGCTTCGCTTGTTGAAATTGCGTTTTCCGGCTTGACCAATACCAGCCGGTAATCGGCAAGTGAGCAACTGACAGGTTCGAAGATATTTCCGATGCCGGTGGCAAATACGGGTTGGTTGCGCACAAAAAAAGCGCAATCGGCTCCGATGCGTGCGGCATATTCTTCCATTTCCTGCACGGTCAGTCCGATTTGGAATTTTTCGTTCAATAGTTTAATCATGAAAGCTCCGTCGGCTGAACCTCCTCCCAATCCGGCTCCGGTAGGGATATGTTTATATAAATGAATGTCGACAGGAGGCAACTGGTATTTTTCGCGAAGCAAAAGGTAGGCTTTTACTACAAGGTTATCTTCGGGGGCACCATCGAGCAGAGTGCCTTTGACACAGAGGCGGAAAGGCTCGCTTCCGTTCTCCAGCCGGTTCACTTCGAGCGCATCTTGCAGGTTAATCGGATAAAAGACGGTTTCAATGTTATGGTATCCGTCGGCACGTTTTTCTACAACGTTGAGGCCTAAGTTTATTTTAGCGTTAGGGAATGTTATCATGGCATAATGCATTTAATGTTTTGCCAAAGATACGATTTATTTAAACACAAAGAAACGGAGACGCAGAGTTTTTTATTTTTTCTCCGTGTCTCCGTGTTTCTGTGTTCGATTATAATTTATCGGTTAGGCGTATCCCACACCTTGGTTTGTGTACATTGCAGGTCTATCCATTGGTCGCCGCACTTCACTTTGAAGTCACCTTTCTCCAGCGTCCATTTTCCGTAATAGTTGACGAAAGCCAGGTCGCTTCCTTTCAGCTTCATGGTTACGGTCTTGGTTTCACCCGGATTCAGGGAAACCTTCTCGAAGTTGCGCAGGCGGATGTTGTCGGGGGTGCTGCTTGCCACCAAGTCCTTCGAGTAAAGCAATACGCTTTCCTTGCCTGCCACGCTTCCCGTGTTGGTCACATCTACGGTGAAGGTCAGTTCATCATCGGCGGTGAATTGGGCTTTGTCTACCTTCAGGTTGCTGTATTTATAGGTAGTATAGCTCAGGCCGAATCCGAAAGACCATTGGATATCCATAACCGAGTCATAATTGTAGTTCCCGCTCATTTGGCCGATGTTTTCGCACGGCTTGTAGTCGTAGGTAGCAAGGGCATTGATGTGTCTCGGATAGGTATAGGGCATTTTCGCACTGAAATTGGCATCTCCGGCAAGCAGGTTTGCCAAGGCATCTCCCCCGTAATTGCCCGGAAGCATTACGTTTACTACGGCTTTGGCGAGCGGTTCGATATCCTTTATCAGGCGCGGGCGTCCTTCGTTCAGAATCAGAATGACGGGCTTTCCGGTTGCAGCTAATGCTTTCACCAGGTTTTGCTGGTTCATCGAAAGGTTCAGGTCGGTCAGGTTGCCCGGAGTCTCGCAATAGGAATTCTCGCCGATGCAAGCGATGATGACATCGGCATTTTGAGCGGCGGCTACTGACTTGTCAATTTCCGGCGTGTTCTCTTCCCACCAGTTATCGTTCTTGTAGGGAGCGTAAGTTACGCCCGGTTCGTAGATGATGTTCTCTTTACCGAACTTGTTGCAAAGGGCTTCGTAGATGGTGTTGTATGCCTGGGCGCATTCGTCGGCACGGTGTCCCTGCCAGCTGTATGACCAGCCTCCGTTCAGGCACCGCATGGAGTTGGCGTTCGGGCCAGCCAGAAGAATCTTCTTGCCTTTGGCGAGCGGCAGGATGCCCCCTTCGTTCTTAAGCAGCACTTCCGACTCTTCGGCTGCCTGGAGGGCTACATCGGCAAATGCTTTTGAACCGAATTCCGGATAGTCTTCGGTGCTCCAGTAAGGCTTGTCGAAGAGTCCGAGGCGGTATTTCAGGCGCAAGACGCGTGCTACGGCATCATCGATGCGGCTCATGGGCACTTCGCCTTCTTCTACCAGTTCTTTCAGGTAATCGCAGAAGCTCACTTCGTAAGGCACCATCGACATGTCAATGCCGGCGTTGATGGCTATCTTGATGGCTTCCTTCTTGGTCGCGGCAATGTGGTCGCGGGTACACAGGTTGTTGATGTCCGCCCAGTCTGTAACCACCAGCCCGTCCCAGTTCAAGTCTTCTTTCAGCCATTGGGTCAGGTATTCCCTGTTGGCATGGAAGGGCATGCCGTTGTCCACGCCCGAGTTGACCATCACGCTCAACGCCCCCTGGCGGACAGCTGCCAGATAAGGCGCGAAGTGCTTTTCGCGCATGTCGCTCCGCGAGATGGAAGAGGGCGTACGGTCCTTGCCCGAAACCGGAACGCCATAACCCATATAGTGTTTCATACAGGCGGCTACGTTATATTTGCCGATGTGGTTCGGGTCTTCGCCTTGGAAGCCGATGACCGACGCTTTGCCCATTTCCGCATTCACGTAGCAGTCCTCTCCATAGTTCTCCCACATGCGCGACCAGCGCGGGTCTCTTCCCAAATCTACTACGGGAGCATACGTCCAGGGGATGCATCCCGCTTTGGTTTCGTATGCCGAGATTTCGGCTTCACGCTTTACCAAGTCCCGGTTGAATGTGGCTCCCATGTTGACACCTTGCGGGAACAGGGTTCCATCAAGCGTATAAGTGGTTCCGTGTATCTGGTCTACGCCATAGATGCAGGGGATTCCGATTTCCTTCATCGAAAGTTCCTGAATCTGCCTGATGGCTTCCGCCCATTTCTCTTTCGGCTGGGCAATGCTCAGGGGAACGTTCAGGAGCGAACCGACCTTGTATTTCCCGATAACGGTATCCAGCTTGGCTTTGTCCAGGGTGAACCCGTCCTTTTGGCTTGCTTCGAAGTCGGTCACTACATCGATGGTGATTTCACACATCTGACCTATCTTTTCCTCGATGGTCATTTTCTTGAGCCAATTTTGGATGTTGGCTTCGATTTCGGGGTCAGAAGGGATGGCAGGCGGGACGGTTTGTCCTTCTGCACTTAAACAGGTTCCTGCACACAAAACAGAAGCCAGTGCAATGTTTTTTAGATGTTTCATGATATATTTGTTTATTGGTGTTGTTCAAAGATAAATCGTTCTTTTGTTTTTTCCAAGTAATGTCATTAGGGGTATTATCTTTTGATAAGATAGTATTATTGTATATGAATGTCCGCATTTAGTCAATCTCTCTGAGTTGCAAACGCAGTAGTACTGCATCTGCCGATGAAGTATATATCCGTAAGCGAATGCAGTATATATTCAACCGCGTATGCAGTATATATTCATTTTTCAGGGGTATGCATTGGCTGTTTGCAGACATTCATTTGGTTTTAAAAGCGCAGTCTTGCTATTTCCCCTTCCGGCACCGTAAGTTCCACAAACTTTTCCGCTTTGCGTTTCTCTCCGTTCACCGAAACTTCGGTTATGCCTTCCGGCATCTTAATCTTGACATTCGGATTCCAGCCTCCGGTAAGAATAACTTCTACCGGCTTTCCTTCTTTCCATTTCATGCTTACCGTAGCGCCTCCACGTACTTTGAATCCGTATAGATTTCCTTCTTTCCACGAGTCGGGCAGGGCAGGGAGCAGGTTGATGAATCCATCCTGGCTTTGTATCAGCATTTCACTGATACCCGAAGTGCCTCCCCAGTTCCCGTCTATTTGGAAAGGCGGGTGCGAACAGAACAGGTTGGGAAAAGTTCCGCTTCCGTGTTCATTGGGGTTTTCTTGGGTATAGGCAGGATAAAGCAGGTTACGGAATAAGGTGTATGCCCGGTTTCCGTCACCCAGTCGTGCCCAGAAGTTTATTTTCCATGCGCGGCTCCATCCTGTTCCTCCGTCTCCTCTTCGTTCTAACGTAACTTTACATGCTTCTGCCAATTCGGATGTATAATAAAGCGAGATTTGGTTTCCCGGATGCAAACCATACAGATGCGACACGTGCCGGTGATGTACATCCGTTTCTTCATAGTCTTTGAGCCATTCCATCAGATATCCCTTCTTGCTGATCTGGTGTGGAGGAAGTTGGGCGCTTGCTTCTTTCAATTGATTGGCATAAAGAGAGTCTGTATGCAGGATGGATGCGGCTTCAATCACATGGGTGTAAAGTTCCCTTACCAATTGGATGTCCATCGTGGGTCCCATGCATACGCTGATAGGGGTCCGGTCTTTCTTTGATACATAAAACTCGTTTTCGGGAGAGGAAGTGGGAGCCGTCACCAGCCATCCGTGTTCCGGTTCACGTACCATGGTAGAGTAGAAGAACTCCGAAGCTCCTTTTAATAAGGGATAAATATCGGCAAGGTATTGTTTGTTGCCCGTATACAGATAGTGCTCCCACAGATGTGCGCAAAGCCATGCGCCTCCTGTATTGGTCGCTCCCCATGAAGGATGTTCGCCCGGTGCGGTATAGTTCCATACGTTGGTCATCATGTGGAGCACCCAGCCTTTTGCTTCGGGACCATAGAAAGCCTTTGCGGTTTCTTCTCCACTGGGAACCAGTCTTTTTATTAGGTCGACGAGCGGTTGGTACAATTCCGACAAATTGCAAGGTTCTACCGGCCAGTGGTTCATCTGGACATTGATGTTAGTATGATAGTCTCCATTCCACGGAGTCATTACTCCGTTCGCCCAAAGCCCTTGCAGGTTGGGAGGCAAGCTTCCGGGGCGGGTACTGCTAATCAGCAGATAGCGTCCGTAATTGTAATAAAGGGCAGCCAGAGAAGGGTCATCCTGCGTTTGGAAAGCCTCCAGCCGCTTGTCGGTGCTTAATTGGGACACGGTTTTATTTTCGGGTAATTCGATGCCGGCACGGTGGAAGAACTGTTGGTATTCACCGGTTGCCTCTTGTTTGGCTTGTGTCAGGTCGGAAGCCAGGGCTTGGTCGAGCAGGCGTTGGGTCTCGGTCTGATAGATTTCGCCTTTCATATACGAAGTGTTCGCCGATACGATAATCCATGCCTCGTCAGCATCCGAAACTTCAATGCCATCTGCATGAGTATGCATCCGGCTTTTCTTGCCCGATAGTTTTACACCGGCTATGGCAGCATAGCGTATGCCTTCTTGCCGTTCATTTCCGCTGTCCAGTGTTCCCGTTATTCCCAGTTTCCCTTCGCTCAGTTTCCGCACATGTCCCCGTTCGGGACGGCTCAAAGTTAAATGGAATCCAAGTGCGTCCGGACGGTCTGCCTGCAGGTGAATCAGCATTACATCTTTGTTTCTTGACACGAAATATTCGCGGATATAGCGCGTAGCGTTTTTCGTGAAGGTGGTATATGCCACACCTTCATCCAGATTGAGCCAGCGCAGGTAATCTTTCGCTTGGCTTATCGTATCAGGGAAGGTATAGTTGATGTACATATCGGCAAGCATTTGGAAACATCCGAATGTGCCTCCTTTTTCAGGCTTTTTGGGTACGAAGCTTGTGTACATCAATTCTTGTGCTTCTTTGTTTTTGCCTTCAAACAGGAGTTGGCGGATGCGGGGAAGGCTTTCGGCGGCTTCCGGGTTGCGGTAGTCTGCTTCCGAACCGCTCCACATGCTGATTTCATTCAGTACGATGTGCTCTTTCGTGATGCCTCCGTCGGGCATCATGCCCAGACGTCCGTTGCCCAGCGGAAGGGTTTCTTCCCATTGTTTTGCCGGTTTGTCATACCATAGGGTCTGGTCGGCTCTGCCTGGTGCTGGCACGGGTTCTTTGCCGGTCAGTGCCTTGTAGATATTTTCGGCTATTACGATGGCGCCGTATTTGTTCGGGTGCACTCCGTCGGTATATTCTTTCGGATAATAAGGAAGCATCGGCGTGTGCAGGTCGATGACGGGCAGGTTACGTTCGTGTGCCACTTCGCGGATGCGTGGGATGATGCCGTTCACGATGGTACTGTCGTTGATGCCCCAGTCTTTCCGGTCGGATGGAATGGGCAGGCACAGGTAGATGCGCGGATGCGAGGGGAGTGCTTCGAAGGCATCTATCATCGTGTTCAAGTCTTTCTTGAAGTCTTCCTTGTGTATCCAGTTTATTGGTTTTGAATCGTTTGTTCCCAGCTTGATGGTCACGATGTCGGGCAAGAAGGCTTGTGCGTCCTTGAAGGGTTGTTTGCTCATGTAGGGCAGGTTGCCTTTCATCATCAGGGTATGGGCGGTAAGCCCGAAGTTGCCTACTTGATACCCGTCTCCCAGCAGGCGTTGGAGTACGGCGGGATAGCTTTCTGTTTCCGGATGTGCCAGGGCAAATCCTTCGGTGATGCTGTTCCCTACGCAAGCCACCTTGATGGGCTTCGCCTCTTTTTGCGCAAGGAGCATCAGAGGGAAGAGCAGAAGTAAGAGAATGAATAGGTTTCTTTTCATGGTCGTTGGTATTTGAAGTAATCAAAATCGGCAAATGCTTTCGATTCGGGAGATGCTGATACGGCGTACAGTCCCAACATCACTCCCGTAAATCCTCCTGCGGTTTCCGAACTCAGGTAGCGTGTGTTCATTTTACCTAATTCGTGGTATTTACCGTCGACGGTATATCCGAAGCGGTAGACGTTTATGTCCGCTTTCAGGTTCAGTATCACAGGGCTTGTATCGGGAAGTGCCGCCTCTTTTTCGATGTGCTTTAATTCACCCAATTGGTAGCGGAGCACGACGGATTGCTTTCCGTTTGCTTCCTGGCGCACGAACAGGTCATAATGGGATGTAAAATCCATGAACGCCGTGATGCCGGCTTCATCTCCTGTCTGAGCCTGCCGGAGTGCTACTTTTGTGGAGGCATCCATATCAAACTGGTCTTGCCGGAGCGCGACGAATGTAGGGCTTTTCCCGTCGCTCAGGGTCGTGTTTGTTGCGCTCAGGCGTAGCTTTCCGTTTTCGAAGGCATAGTTTTCCGGTATCGGGTTTTGCAGGTATACCCATTCGGGCGATAGCTTTTCTTCTTCGAACTCGAAGGTATCGGGTTGTGGTTTGGAAGGAGTGAGAGGAAGTGTGGGCACGTCCATGTTTATCGCTATGGTGCCGTTTCCGTTTACTACCGGCCATGCGTCTTTGTCCCAGCGCACGGGTGCCAGATAGGTTTCACGCCCTAACGTATGGTGTGTGCCCGGCATGATGCGGTAAGCGAGACAGACCATCCACCACGAGCCGTCGGTTCCCTCTACCAGGTCGGCATGTCCCGTTCCTTGTATCGGGCTGGCTTGTCCTGCCACGCAGGCATGTGTCAGGATGGGGTTGGCAGGATTCGGTGTGTAGGGACCTTCAATGAAAGCGCTGCGTGCGATGGTGACGCTATGTCCCGTTTCGGTTCCGCCTTCCGAGATAAGCAGGTAGTACCATCCGTCTTTCTTATAAATATGAGGACCTTCGGGATATCTGCCTCCTGTGCCGCCCCATATCTTGCGCGAGGGAGAGAGTTGTTCTCCGCTCATCGGGTCTATTTCGCACAGGGTGATGTAATTGTCGGGGTTGCTCACCATGTAGCATTTCCCGTTCTCGAAGTAGAGCGAAGGGTCGATGCCTCCTTGCTTCAGCCATACGGGGTCCGACCATCCGCCGCGCGGGTCGGTGGTATGCACCAGAAAGTTTCCTTTTCCTGAAACGTTGGTGGTTATCATGTAAAATGTTCCTTCATGATAACGGATGGTAGGGGCATAGATGCCTCCCCAGGCATTGGCTCCTGTCAGGTCGACTTGTGAGGGCCTGTCCAGGCAATTGCCTATCTGTTCCCAATGGACAAGGTCCTTGCTATGGAACAGGGGGACACCGGGAAAGTATTGGAACGAACTGTTCACCAGATAATAGTCATCTCCAGCCTTGCAGACACTGGGGTCGGGATGAAAACCCGGGATGACCGGATTCTTGTATCCCTGTCCGAATGCCTGGGAAAATAAGGCAAGCAAAGCAAAGGTCAGTATGTTCTTGTTTCGCATGGTATGTGTGTTTAGATTTGAAGTTGGATTTTCTTTTTTGCAAAGATAATACAAAAAAGTGAGATACTGAGCAAATCACGGAAATATGATTGAAAGTTAATGATTTATGGGGTTTTGGCGATTTGGACGGGTGCCAACTGAAACCGTGAAAATGCCAACTTGAACCGAAATTACGTTACCATCTCGTTACTTAAAATCGGAACGGGTAACAGGATGGAAAAGCCCGGCAAAACATGGCAAGAACTGCAATTATACAGGCAGTTGGCAAGGTTCGGGATGAAAAAGTCTTGCGGCAGATTCGATTGCGTTGGTCTGCTGCGGTTTACATACAGGCAAACAGCTCTACACAAGGTAATTTTGCAACCATAAAAAAGTATGAACTATGAGTAGAGCGACATTCAAGATTTTATTTTACCTCAAGCGCAACGCGCCGAAGAAGAACGGGCTGATACCGGTCATGTGCCGTATCACGGTGAACGGGAAAATCGCACAGTTCAGTTGCAAGCTGGACGTGGAGGAAAAGATGTGGAGCGTGGAAACCGGACGGCTGACCGGAAGGAGCAACGTGGCTCTGGAAGGCAACCGTATGCTGGACAAAATCCGCGTGGGTGTGAACAAGGCCTATCAGGACGTGTTCGACCGTGACACTTATGTCACGGCGGAGAAGGTACGCAACGAATACCTCGGCATGGGCATGAACCACAAGACGCTGCTTGCCGTGTTCCAGCAGCACAACGAGGACTATGCCAAATTAGTGGGCAAGATGAAGAGCCAACGCAGCTATTGGAAATACTGCGTGGTTTACAAGCACCTGTCGGAGTTCATCAAAACCCGGTACAAGGTGGAGGACATCGCCCTGAAAGAGCTTGCGCCCGCCTTCATCACGGACTTCGAGCTGTTCCTGCGCGTGGAGAAAGGGCATTGCACCAACACCGTGTGGTCGTACATGATGCCTTTCCGGAGCATCATCTTCACCGCCATCAACAACGGCTGGTTGCAGCGCGACCCGTTCTATGCCTACCACATCACGAAGGAGGAAACGAAACGCGGCTACCTGACGAAAGAGGAAATCACGCAGATGATAAACTGCACGTTCAAGAGGAAGAACTATGAACTGATACGCGACCTCTTCATCTTCTGCTGCTTCACCGGTTTGAGCTGGCGTGACATGGCGAACCTCACGGAAGAGAACCTGCAAATTTCCTTCGACGGGCATCTGTGGATAAAGACGAGCCGCCAGAAAACGGGAGTGGAAACGAACATCCGCCTGCTGGACGTGGCGAAGCACATCATCGACAAATACAAAGGCGTTTCCAAAGACGGCAAGCTGCTGCCTGTCCCATGCTATAACATCTGTAAATACGGCATCAAACAGGTAGCCAGACAATGCGGGATAAACAAAAACGTGACCTGGCACCAAAGTAGGCATTCGTATGCCACGACGATATGTCTTTCCAACGGCGTACCCATTGAAACGCTGTCGAAACTGATGGGGCATACAAGCATCCGTTCGACCCAGATATACGCGAAAATCACGGCTGAGAAGATGAGCCGGGACATGGAACTGCTCTCCCAAAAACTCGCCCCGATGGAACAGTTCATCTGCCAAGCCATTTAGAAGTTGAACCCGAAAACGAAAAGAAGCATGGAAACGAGAGGCATCATAACAATAGAAGAAAAGACGGTAGTCCTGCCCGATGCCGAAGTGTGGATGACGACCGGAGAAATCGCAGGCCTGTTCTATGTGCGCGGCGTGTCGGTGGAAGCCGCCATAAGGAAACTGAAAAAGGACGGCATCGCGGACGGCGGTTCATGCCGGCGCATACGGCTACAGGAAGCAAAAGGTTATACGGAGATTTACGGCATGGAAACGGTCATAGCCCTGTCGTTCCGGTTCGACACGGGGCAGGCGGCACTGTTCCGCAAATGGCTCGCCCGGACGGTGGCGTGTTCCAAGAAAGAGCCTACGGTCTTGTTCCTGCATCATCCGCATGGGGCATACTGCTGAACGGCACAGGCACGGTCTGAAATGAACATCGGGAGCGGCAACCCGCATGAGGGTATCCGTCTCCCGATGTTTTTTACTTGCCGCAAGCGTCAGTATGCCTTGCGGTAGTTACGTTCCAGTACCTTCTGGATGTCGCTCTCGCGGTAGAGCGTCTTGCCGCCGAACAGGAAATAGGGCAATATCCCCTCGTGGCGGTACTGCTGCAAGGTGCGCCGGCTCACGTGCAGCCTTTGCGCCAAGTCCCTGTCGGTGAGGTAACGCTCGCCGTCCATCGGTGGGATGTATCCGTCGGCGAGCCTGTCCGCCATTTTCAGGCTTCTCCGGACGGACTGCATGGCGTCGGCAAGTACGCCGCAGTCCTTTGTCAATACATTGTCATTCATCTTACATAGGATTTAGTGGCACACTTCAAGTGTCAGACGGACGGTTGTCCCGTTTCGGGAACGGGCAACAGCCGTTCCACATCCTCCGGCCTGTAATAGAACTTGCGTCCGATTTGGGAATATGCAATGCCGTGCCTGTCGCGCATGGCCTGCAAGGTCTTCGGGGTTATGCTCAGCATACGGCACACGTCCTCCGTGTCCATCCATTCGGCAAGGCGGCGGTCGCCGCCCTTTTCGGCAAGCGTCCTCACCCTGTCCTCCAATGCCTTCACTCCGGCAAGGAGCATATCGAAGGCGGTCTTCTCAATGATTACTATTTCCATTCTTTCAAAATTTTATCGGTTTGCCGCAAAGTTACACAGCCGTGGGCCGGAACCGACCGGGCAAGGAAACAGTGGCAGCTTGTGGCTCTTTTTATTGTGCCACATCAGGACATGAGGGAAACAGACGGCTTGGAATGTCCGTTTGGCGGTTTTCCATGATAAAAATGCCCGTTGAAGCCCCTGCAAGGTGGAAAATCCATAAAAATCTCACGTAAGTTACGGGTAAGTACCGTGCCCGCCCCTTTGGAATAGCCGAATTTTGCTCCCGACAAATTGATTCATTAACGATTAAAGCGATTGAGAAATGGAAATCATCACGATGGAAAGCGCCGCCTACAAGGACATCGTAGGGCGCATCGAGGAAATCGCCTCCCATGTGAGGAGGCAAGGCATGGAGGGACAGCGGAACGATACCGCCTGCCTTCTGGACAGCCGCGAAGTGATGCGCCTGCTCTGTGTCAGCCGCCGCACGCTGCAACGGCTGCGCGACGAGAAGCGCATCGGGTATGTCATCATCCGGGGCGACTGCCGTTACCCTCCGGAAGAAGTGGAACGCATCATCCGGGAGAATGCGGTCAAGACTTCACCGGAGAAACCGGAGGAACTGAAACACAACTACCGGCTCCGCACGGGCGGAAAGGCGGGCTGGAAATGAAAGGAGGAACGGCTATGGAGTTTTTAGACAGACGCACTTTCGAGGACTGCATGAGGCAGGTGTTCAGCCGCCTCGACCGTCAGGAGGAGATGCTCTCCGCCATGCGCGGTGACGTGAATGAAAAGCCGCAGGGCACCGCCTTGTTGGAAGAGGACACGATGGACAACCAAGACGTGTGCATGCTGCTCCACGTGAGCAAACGTACCCTGCAACGCTACCGCAGCGACGGGCTGCTGCCCTACCGGATGCACCGCCACAAGACCTATTACCGCAGGGCGGACGTGGAACTGTTCATCAGCACCCACATGCGGGAAATACTCCGTGACAGGGCTCAGGATAAGGCGGACAATACCAAAAGAAAATCAAACGACAAAAAAACGAACCGTAAAAATTAAACTGAAATGGAACAGAAAAAGAAAAACGAGAAAGACGTGCTGGTCGTCCGCGACGAGAAGACGGGCGAAATCAGCGTAGTAGCCGGGCTGGACAGCAAGGGCTATCCGAAGACGGCTCCGGCAAAGGCGGAACACTCGCAGGACTTCCTGCGCTTCGACCGCCACGGTGACATGGTGGACAACTTCTTCAGGAACTTCTACCGCCAGTGCAAGGAGCCGACACGCTTCGGCTTCTACCGGGTGGCGGCAGACATGGCGGATGCGGTGCTGCCGGTCATCAAGGATTTGCTGAAAGACCCTGCGGCAAACGCAGAAATGCTCGCGGCGCACAAGGTGGACACTTCGGAATACCGGAAGCAGGCGGAAACGGAGAATGTAAAACAAGAAAGCGACAATGAACCCCTTAAAAAGACAGAAGAAATGGAACAGAAAAAAGAAGAACAGAAACAGGAAGTGCAACAGCCTCAAACGGCTGAAGCGCAAGATGAGCAGCAACCGCAGAAACAGGAGAAGCCGAACCTGATAGCGGATGACCAAGTGGACTGGGCGGAATTGCGCAAGTGCGGCATCGACAGGGAAAGCCTTTCAGAAAAGGATTTGAAAGCCCTGATGAATTACGGCAAGACGGGGCTGGTGACGGTGAAGCCGACCTTCGGCTACGAGAGCTACGAGTTGCAAGCCCGCCTTTCGTTCCAGAAAGCGGAGGACGGCAAACTGAAACTCACTCCCCACTTCGTGCGCCACGAACCGCGTCTTGACATCCCCCACAACGGCTACACCTTTACGGACGAGGACAAGAAGAACCTGAAGCGCACGGGCAATTTAGGCAAGGTGGTGGATGTGGCGGATACGAGAACCGGGGAAATGCGCCAGTCGTATATCAGCATCGACCGCCTGACGAATGAAATCGTGGACGTGCCCGCCGACAAGGTGCGCATCCCCTATCAAATCGGACAGACCGGCTTGACAAAGGAAGAAATGGACATCCTGCGTGCCGGGCTTGCCCTTCCCAAAGAAGTGACATTATCCAACGGGCGCAAATTTCAGGCATTACTTCAGGTAAGCGCCGAAAAACGCGATGTGGAGTTCGTGCCGGGGCAACGACGTCAGCAACAGTCGCAGCGTCAAAGCAAGAAGCAGGACAATCCCGATGCACAGGGGCAGACGCAGGAAAACGGCGAAAGGCAACCCCGCAACCGTTCGTGGACGAACGAGGACGGCAGCATCCGCCCGATAAGCAAATGGAAAGACGACCTGTTCAACGAACAGCAAATCGCCGACTACGTGGCGGGCAGGACGGTGGTACTCGCCAACGCAAAGGACGACCAAGGGCAGCCCTGCACGAAGTACCTGAAGTTCAGCTTCGAGAAAGGCCGTCCGCTGACCTACTCGCAGAACCCCGACCTCGCACAGACCGTCGCCCCGTCGAACGAGAGCAGGACGCAGCTTGCCGTGAACAACGAGGGCAAGACCAACGAGGCGACCAAGCACGTGAAAGAGCCGTTGCAGCAGGGGCAGACCGCACCAAAGGACGAAACCCAGCAGAAACGGCAGACAAGAAAATCCAAAGGTGTGAAGGTGTCCTGATTGCCGCCACTAAATCCATCCGACAATAATCAACGGATTGAAACGGGGAGCATACACCGCCCTGTACCGCATATCCCACGGACAAGGCCGTGCCCCGTTTCATTTCCACCCGAAAAGAAACAAAAGTATCAACAAATTAGACAGAAAAAGATATGATTACCATATTGGCAGAAAAACCGAGCGTCGCCCGTGAAATAGCACGGATTGTCGGCGCGATGAAGAAAGAAGAAGGGTATTTCACCGGAAACGGCTACCACGTGACATGGGCATTGGGGCATCTGGTACAGCTTGCCATGCCCGACGGGTACGGTATCAAGGGCTTCCGGCGCGACAGCCTGCCCGTTATCCCCGAAAGGTTCGGGCTTGTCCCCCGTCAGGTGAAGACGGACAAAGGCTACAAGGCGGACGCGGCAGCGGTGAAGCAGATTAAGGTGATTACCAAACTGTGGAACGAGAGCGACAGTATTATCGTGGCAACCGACTGCGCCCGTGAAGGAGAATTGATATTCCGTTACCTCTATGCCTATACCGGCTGTACCTTGCCCTTTCAAAGACTGTGGATAAGCTCGCTGACCGATGCCGCCATCCGCAAGGGACTGAAGGAACTGAAGGACGGTCACGAGTACGACAACCTCTACCAAGCCGCCAAAGCCCGGAGCGAAGCCGACTGGCTGGTGGGCATCAACGGCACGCAGGCATTGACCGTCGCCGCCGGACGGGGCACGTATTCCGTAGGGCGTGTGCAGACACCCACGCTGGCGATGGTCTGCAAGCGTTTCTGGGAGAACAAGCGTTTCACGCCCGAACCGGTACACCAGCTTCATTTTACCGTACCGTCGGTAAGCGCAAGTGAAGTGGTAAAGTTCGCCTCGGTGGAGAAATGGAAAGACAAGGAGGAAGCCGCCGCATTATATAATAAGGTAAAGGCACAAATGTGCGCCACCGTCGTAAAAACCGAAAAGAAGGAAAAGGTGGAGAACCCTCCGCTGCTGTACGATCTGACCACGCTCCAGAAGGAAGCGAACACGAAGCACGGCTTCACGGCGGAACAGACGCTCGACCTCGTGCAGAAGCTCTATGAGGCGAAGCTCGTCACCTATCCGAGAACGTCGAGCCGCTACATCCCGGAGGACGTGTTTGACGAAGTGCCTGCGCTGTTCGACCGTCTGGCAGGTCATTCGTCCTTTGCGGAGAAGATTGCAGATATGGGCGAACTGAACCGCCGCAGCGTGGATGCCTCGAAAGTGACCGACCACCACGCGCTGTTGGTGACCCCGAACCGTCCGCTGGCTCTTTACAAGAACGAACAGTTCATCTACGACATGATTGTGGGGCGCATGATTGAGGCATTTTCCCCGGAGTGCGTCAAGGACACGACCACCGTCCGTGCGGAGTGCGAAGGCGTGGCGTTTGAAACCAAAGGGTGCATCGTCCGCAAGGCGGGCTGGCGTTCGGTCTATGGCGAGGACAGGGAGGACACCGTACTGCCCGACTGGAAGGAGGGCGACACGCTGGCGATGAACGGCTGCACGATGAGTTCGGGCATGACCCGTCCGAAGCCGCTGCACACGGAAAGCACCCTGCTGGCGGCAATGGAGACCGCCGGACGCGAGGGCGTGGAGGACGAGGAAGCGCGGCAGGCGTTGAAGGACTGCGGCATCGGCACGCCCGCCACCCGTGCCGCCATCATCGAGACCCTGCTCCGACGCGAATACATGGTGCGCGTGAAGAAGTCGCTCGTGCCGACGGAGAAAGGGCTTGCCCTGTATTCCATCGTGAAGGAGATGGACATCGCCGATGTGGAAATGACCGGGCGTTGGGAGTCGGAACTGGCGGAGATAGAAAAAGGCAGGACGCCGCACGAGGCTTTCCTGCGCGACATCGAGGGCTACACCCGCAAGATAACCACCGAACTGCTCGCCTGCGACAAAATCTTTGGTCACAAGGCATCGGGCTGCGCCTGCCCCAAGTGCGGCACGGGCACGATGCTGTTCTATGGCAAAGTGGTGCGCTGCGACAACCCGGACTGCGCCCTGCCGGTGTTCCGCCAGATAGCGGGCAGGACGCTCACCGACACGGAAATGACCGACCTGCTGGCAAAAGGGAGGACGGGGGTCCTCGGCGGCTTCAAGAGCAAACAGGGCAAGCCGTTTAGCGCGGCGGTCGCCTTCGATGCGGATTTCAACACGAAATTCGTGTTCCCCGAAACCAATTCTGCAAGAAAATCCGCAAACAAGAAAGGAGGAAGAAAATAAATGTATAAATTTGCCACTGATTCATGTAATAATCTGTTTCAATTCGTTGATACTGTTTCTTTACATGGATTTAGTGGCGGCACTCGGAGGGATACCGGGTGCCTTTTTTCTTCTCCTTTATCCATATCAATATCCGATTTTTTCACCACTAAATCCATAAAAAGATGAAACAGAACAAGAAAACCGTTCCGGCGGAACTGTCCTATTACGGGCTGTACCTACTGGACTACCTGAGAAAATACCATCCCGACAAAGCATCGGATACCGGTTTCATTGCCGGACGCGAAGAAGCCGCCACCGCCACTTTCGAGAAGGAAAGGCTGGCGGGCGGCACGGTGGAGGACGCCCACGAGGAAGCCATGCGCGTGCTGCTCGAAGAGCTGCACTTCTCTCCCTACGCCCTGCTGACGGAGGTCGTGGAGAGGGAGTTTGCCGACGAGGTGGCGGAACAGGAGCGTGAACCGTTCTGCCGCAGGCTCTACCCCCACCTGAACAACCTGTTTGCCGGTTACGACACGTCGGATGACACCTTCGCCCTGTCACCCGCGCATGACCTGCTCTACACGGAGCTGGTAGGAACCGTCATGCTTTATCTGGAGTCCTATGGCGTTCAATAGAAAACAGAAACTGAGGGACAACATCGAGGCGGTACGCACGGCGTTCACGCTTGACCGGGAACGGCGCACCCCGACGGAAAGGGAACGTGCGCTGCTGGAGCGGTACTGCGGCTTCGGAGGGCTGAAGTGCATCCTTAACCCGGCAAAGGAACTGGCAGATGCCGTGCATTGGGCGAAATCCGACCTCGAACTGTTCGCCCCGACGGTGGAGCTGCACCGTATCATCCGTGAGAACAGCCGGGACGAAACGGAGTACAAGCGGTATGTGGACTCGCTGAAGGCCTCGGTGCTGACGGCGTTCTACACGCCGAAAGCCATCACGGACACCATAGCGGACGTGCTCCACGACAAGAAGGTGCGCCCGAAGCTCGTGCTGGAGCCGTCGGCGGGCATGGGGGTATTCATCGCCCCGGTACTGTCGGACAACCCGCAGGCGGAGGTCATGGCTTTCGAGAAAGACCTGCTGACGGGCAAGATGCTCGGACACCTGTACCCGCAACAGAAGATACGCACGGAAGGCTTCGAGAAGATAGAAAAGCCGTTTCTGAACCATTTTGACCTTGCCATCTCCAACATCCCTTTCGGGGATATAGCGGTGTTCGACCCGGAATACACCAATGGCTCGGTATTCAAAAAGATAGCGGCAAGGAAGGTGCATACCTATTTCTTTCTGAAAGGACTGGACACGGTGCGTGACGGCGGTATCGTGGCATTCATCACCTCGCAGGGCGTGCTGGATACGGAGGGCAACGGCGGCACACGCTACATGATGATGAGAAAGGCGGATCTGGTGTCCGCCATCCGCCTGCCGAACAACCTGTTCACGGAAGATGCCAACACGGAGGTGGGGTGCGACCTGATTATCCTGCAAAAGAACGAGGGCAAGGAAGAGCTTTCCGAAGAGGACAAGAGGTTGGGCGATGTCGTAAAGAACAACCATACGGGAATTTCCACCAACGGGTATTTTTTTGACCACCCGGAATACATCATCCACACCGACGCGAAAAGGGATACCGACCCATACGGCAAGCCGGCTATGGTATATACGCACAGCGGCGGCGTGGAGGGCATCGCCACGGACTTGTACCGGATATTGTCGGCGGACCTGTCGGCACGGCTGGACTTGGAACGCTACAATGGCGTCAAGGCTGAAAAGCGTGAAACACAGACGATTTCCGTCCAGCCGCAAGTTCAGGAAGTACAACAGCCGAAGGTGGAAATAGAAGAAAAAACGGTACAGCCAAATGCAGAAGCGGTAAAATCCGCACCGCAGGTCGTGGAAACGAAACAGCACGAAGCTCCTGTAATGGACTTGTATGACCTGTTCGGCTACACGCAGGAAGAGCGCAGATTGGCGGAACGGGGACTGAAACCGGAGAGGAAGAAAGGAGCCAAGTCCAAACGCCGGAAGCCGGTGCAACCGTCATTGTTCCCGATGCCTGCTGACGGGCAGGGGGTAACGGCGGAAAAAGAAAATGAAGCGGCAAGAGGCAGAAGTGCGGAAACGGCTCCTGCCATCAGCCCCGAAGAGGTACGGGAGATGGAGGAAATCATCCGTCAAGGGGCGAACGGAATACCGAAAAGACGGCACGAAGAGCCAGTACCCATGCACGGAAAGACCGAAGGTGCTACCGCTCCACCCGAAGACGGTGACCCGGAGGATGCCGTTTACCGCAGTCTGGACTGGGAAACCAACCCGCCCATCAACGGCTTCTATGAAACGATGATGTCACTCACACCCGAAAGGCGTGCCGAACTGCGCCGGATGGGAAAGGAAAAGATGGATGCCAACGCCGCCAAGCAAGCGGATACAGCCCGACCGCAGTCCATACGTCCGTTCTATCCGGTAGAGAACGGCTTTGAGGCAGAGGGAAGAAGACGGATTGAGCGTGTGGAAAGGGAGATGCGCGAGGAGGAAGCAGCCCTGACACCGGAAGAGCGGCAGCGCAGGAAGGAGGAAGCGATGATGCCCCGTCCGTTCAAGGGCATCATGGAAGCGCACCTAAAAGAAGGCTCGTTGGTATGGGAATATACCGGCGGCGTCCGCTTCCAAATCGGGGTGCTGAAGGATGTCACCAAGTACGGGGCGACCTTCCAGCCGCTCGACATGGAGGGGATGCAGGCGCAGAAGGCACAACTGTACATCGACCTGCGCAACACCTATGAACGGCTCTACGCCCACGAAGCGGAAAACCACGAGGAGAACGCCCTGCTGCGCCGCAACCTGAACACCTACTATGACGAGTTTGTCATGCGCTACGGCAACCTGAACGCCAAGCACAACGCCAAGCTCATCCTGATGGACGCTTCGGGGCGCAACATGCTCTCGCTGGAGCGCGGTGAGGACGGGAAGTTCGTCAAGGCGGACATCTTCGACCATCCCGTTTCCTTTTCGCAGGAAACGCTTGCCAAAGTGGAGTCGCCCGAAGAAGCCCTGTCCGCCTCGCTGAACCTGTACGGCGGCGTGAACCTGCCCTACATGGAATCACTCTGCGACCTGCCGCAAGCGGACATCTTGGAAGCGTTGAAGGGACGGGTGTTCTACAACCCGCTGGCGGACGGTTACGAGATAGCCGACCGCTTCATCGCCGGGAACGTGGTGCAGAAGACCGCCGACGTGGAAGACTGGATAAAGGAAAATGAAGGGCATGGGATGCTGCCGCAGGCGCAGGAGGCTTTGTCAGCGTTACGCGATGCAGTACCCGAACAAATCCCCTTCGAGGACTTGGACTTCAACTTCGGGGAACGGTGGATACCTACCGGGGTGTATTCCGCCTACATGAGCCGCCTGTTCGACACGGAGGTGCGGATAACCTATTCGGAAAACATCGACGAGTATGCGGTGGCGTGCAGCCACAAGACGATGAAAATCACGGACGAGTTTCTGGTGAAAGGCTATTACCGCCACTACGACGGCATGAACCTGCTGAAACACGCCCTGCACAACACCTGCCCGGACATGATGAAAAGCATCGGCAAGGACGAGCACGGCAATGACATCAAGGTGCGCGACAGCGAGGGCATACAGCTCGCCAATGCGAAGATTGACGAAATCCGTAACGGCTTTACTGAATGGCTGGAGGAACAGTCTCCGGAGTTCAAGAAGCGGCTGACGGACATGTACAACAACAAGTTCAACTGCTTCGTGCGCCCGAAGTACGACGGCTCGCACCAGAAGTTCCCGGACTTGGACCTGAAAGGTCTCGGTATCAAGGACCTGTACGTAAGCCAGAAGGATTGCGTATGGATGCTGAAAATGAATGGTGGGGGTATCGCCGACCAGGAAGTGGGCGGCGGCAAGACGCTGATAATGTGTGTCGCATCCTATGAGATGAAGCGTCTGGGACTGGTTCACAAGCCGATGATTATCGGTCTGAAAGCCAACGTGCGCGAGATTGCCGAAACATACCGCAGGGCATATCCCAACGCCCGCATCCTCTATGCGTCGGAGAAGGACTTCGCCGCTGCCAACCGGGTGCGTTTCTTCAACGACATCAAGAACAACGACTGGGATTGTGTCATCATGTCGCACGACCAGTTCGGGAAGATACCGCAGTCGCCGGAGTTGCAGCAGCGCATCTTGCAGGAAGAGCTGGACTCGGTGGAGGAAAACCTCGAAGTGCTACGCAATCAGGGTAAGGATGTGTCACGTGCCATGCTGAGGGGGCTGGAGAAAAGAAAAATCAACCTTCAGGCGAAGCTCGAAAAGGTGGAACACGCCATCCAGTCACGCACGGACGATGTGGTGGACTTCAAGCAGATGGGCATCGACCACCTCTTTGTCGATGAGAGCCACCAGTTCAAGAACCTGACGTTCAACACGCGCCATGACCGTGTGGCGGGGCTGGGCAACTCCGAGGGAAGCCAGAAGGCACTGAACCTGCTGTTCGCCATCCGCACCATACAGGAACGGACGGGCAGGGATTTGGGGGCGACGTTTTTGTCTGGGACTACCATTTCCAACAGCCTTACGGAGTTATACCTGCTGTTCAAATACCTGCGCCCGAAGGCGCTGGAGAAACAGGACATCCGCTGCTTCGACGCATGGGCGGCGATATTCGCCAAGAAGACGACGGACTTCGAGTTCAACGTGACGAACAACATCGTGCAGAAGGAACGCTTCCGCTACTTCATCAAGGTGCCGGAGCTGGCGGCGTTCTACAACGAGATAACCGACTACCGCACGGCGGAGGACATTGGCGTGGACCGTCCGAAGAAGAACGAGATACTGCACCACATACCGCCCACCCCGGACCAAGAGGTGTTTATCGAAAAGCTGATGCAGTTCGCCAAGTCGGGCGACGCGACGATATTGGGCAGACCGCCGCTCTCGGAAACGGAGGAAAAGGCGAAGATGCTCATCGCCACGGACTATGCACGGAAAATGGCATTGGACATGCGCATGATTGACCCGAACTACGAGGACCACCCCGACAACAAGGCGAGCCATTGCGCCAAGATGATAGCGGAGTATTACCGCAAGTACGACGCGCAAAAAGGCACGCAGTTCGTCTTTTCGGATTTGGGCACGTATCAGCCCGGAGGTGGCTGGAGCGTGTACACCGAAATCAAGCGCAAACTGGTGGAGGACTACGGCATCCCCGCCCATGAAATCCGCTTCATTCAGGAGTGCAAGAACGAGAAGGCACGGAAGGCGGTGATAGAGGCGATGAACGAGGGGCATGTGCGTGTGTTGTTCGGTTCGACGAGTATGCTCGGCACGGGTGTGAACGCCCAAAGGAGGGCTGTTGCCATCCATCACCTCGACACGCCGTGGCGCCCGTCCGACCTCGCCCAGCGTGACGGACGGGCAGTACGGAAAGGCAACGAGATTGCCAAGCTCTATGCGGATAACAAGGTGGATGTGATTATCTACGCCGTGGAGAAGTCGCTGGACAGCTACAAGTTCAACCTGCTGCACTGCAAGCAGACGTTCATCTCGCAGCTGAAAAGCGGCGCGATGGGCGCACGAACCATCGACGAGGGGGCGATGGACGAGAAGTCGGGCATGAATTTCTCGGAATACATGGCGATACTCTCCGGCAACACGGACCTGTTGGACAAGGCAAAGCTCGAAAAGAAGATAGCCTCATTAGAGGGCGAACGCAAGTCGTTCCATAGGGGCAAGCGCGACTCGGAACTGAAACTGGAGAGCAAGACCTCGACGCTCAAGAACAACCGGGCGGTCATTGCCGCCATGACGGAGGATTGGGAGAAGTTCACCGCCGCAGCACAGACCGGAACGGACGGCAACCGGCTCAACCTGATACGGATTGACGGGGTGGACACCACCGACGAGAAGGCCATCGGCAAGCGGTTGCAGGAGATAGCCAAGAACGCCACGACGGGTGGAGTCCCCCAACGCATCGGCGAACTCTATGGCTTTCCCGTCAAGGTCGTCAGCGAACGGGCACTCAGCGATGGGTTGGAGTTCACCGACAACCGTTTCTTTGTCGAGGGGAACTACAAGTACAGCTACAACAACGGCCATCTGGCGATGGCGGACACCCATGCCGCCGCCGTGAACTTCCTCAATGCGTTGGAGCGCATCCCCGCCATCATCAAGCAATACGAGGAAAAGAACGAAGCGTTGGAGCGCGAGATACCTCAGTTGCAGGTGATAGCGGGCAAGACATGGAAGAAAGAAGACGAGTTGAAACAACTGAAGTCCGACCTTGCCGCCCTCGACCGCAAGATACAGTTAGAGCTGGCTCCGAAACATGAGGAAATACCTGAACACGGGCAGGAACAGGGCGGCAGTCAGGCGGTGCCGAAAGCGGAGAACGTGCCGAAGCCGGATAATGACAATAATGATTACATCCGCAGCCATATAATAATAGGCAGGCCGGGACATACCGAACAGAAAGAATACCGTGGCGTGAAGTTGTAAATTGATATGTAAAAGAGCTGATAACGAATAAAAACAATATTTCGTTGTCAGTCTCTTTCTTACAAGATGTTAGGCGTTATGTGCCAACACATTTGAATGTTGTCAGATAATTTGTAAAATAAATCATCCTATCTGACAATTCTAAGAATTGCATTTTTCAAAATACGAAGAAAGAAATCTATCCATTGTTCATAGTTCCCCGTTTCATTCAAGCGTTGCAGCTCCATGTAATATTGAAAACTATGTTGATTTAGCACATCTGACAACTGCAAGATGGGCTTTCCAACTGCATCCTGCCTAATTAAAAAGAGCGTGTTCAACAACCGTCCAACTCTGCCGTTTCCGTCAATAAACGGATGAATCATCTCGAATTGGTAGTGTATCAAGGCTGCGCGAACAAACACATTCTCCGATTCTTCATAATGGATATAGCGTTCAAGGTCGGAAAAAGCATTGGTCATATCTTCATAGACAGGGGGGACGAACAGCGCATCATTCAGTCCGCTTCCTTTTCTGCCTATCCAGATAGGAGAATTGCGGAACTCGCCCGGATATTTCTTGGCATATCTTTCACTTTTACATATCAGATAATGGGCATTTTTCAATAGTCGGGCACTTAACGGCAGTTCATCCATCGCTTCAAGGGCATAAAGGGTGGCTTTAAGAAGATTTGCCGCATCCTCCATTGATTCATCATCCATACCCAATGCAAATGAAACAGGTTGTTCACCCGACGCTAATTTGCAGGAAGATTCAGCTTCCTGCCTCATGAATTGCAGGACTTGTTCATCGGATAATTGTGCTGCATAGGTGCTCAACCTGCGCATGGCATCCTCTAATTCCATTATCAACTTATCCAGCCTATCTGTATGGACTATGCGTATTTCTGAAAGCGGTGTCGGGATAAATGACCTGAAAGCCATATCTCCTGAAAGATGTTTGCGATAAGGTCCCATAATCATTTTATATGTAAGGCTTCCATGAAGCGTTTTACTACTTCGGGGTTTCCCGTATGCTTACCCTTATCTTCACTTATTTTACAGGTTTCATTGTAGAAAGCCCATGATTCCGTAATCTTTGCGGCAACCAGTTTTATGACGATATTAAGAGGCTTAACTCCGGCAAAGTCATTGGTAAAATGAGTGCCTATTCCGAATGAAGGCAAGCAATAATTTTTGGCATATTGCTGGATTTGGATTGCGTTTGAAACATCAAGTGCATTGCTGAATACGACTTGTTTTGTTTTGGGATCAATGCCCAGCGAACGGTATTTCTCAACGATTTTCATCAGTTGCTCATAATTGTCACCGCTGTCTATCCGCAATCCTTTGAACAGGTTGGCAAAATCCTCAGAGAAGTTCATACTGAAAATATCCCAACCGAAACTATCATACAGATAAGTGCCCAACGCTCCACGAAAAGTATTCCGCCAAGAATTCATGGCAATATGATTTGCCATTTGCGGACCATACATTCCACCGATAGCGCATACAAATTCATGAGCCATTGTACCGACTGGTAACAAATCATGCTTCATTGCCAAATAAACATTACTAGTTCCAACAAATTGTCCCTTCCAATTATTGTCATTACTGCACGTTTTTATAGCATGTATAACAACATTCTGCGCTTCAAAAGAAGCTCTACGTCGTGTACCGAAGTCGCTAAATACACACCCAGCTTTCAACAATTGCTTCCCTTTCTCGTAAGATTTGTCATAATAGGCTTGATAGTCAAAGCGGCTGTCCTTTTTGGTCATAATGTAATAAAGTTCTGAAATAATGGCAAGGACTTTTACTTCCAGTAAGATGGTATTTGACCAACAGCCTTCAATGTCCACACACAAGTGTCCGTTTTCGTCTTGACGTATCTTAACCCATTCATGGTCAAAACGGTATCCTTTAAGATAGGTGTAAAACCATTCTGGGATATATTTACATTTGCGTTTCATGAAATCTATTTCCTCGTCAGTGATGGTTACAGATTCCAACATCATTATCTGTTCTTCCAAAGCTTGGGCAAAGCCAATTGGGTATTCAGTATTGTCTCTGTCGGTAAACGTGTATTTAACCTGTGCTCTTGGGTAGTTGTCGATGACGGCACAGCACATGGTGAACTTATACAAATCGTCATCCGTAAAATGTCTGATGATTTGTTTCATGGCAATAGTTTTTTAATACTTATGCCCAAGACCTCTCCACCGTCCAAAGATGGACAGAATTCCTGCAAGACATGGAATATGGATGTCCCATACCTCTTGATACCGTCTTTTAGTGTATCAAGCACGCATACATCCCCGGCTATTCCGCACAAGTCTATCCGGTCGATATGCAAGCCATCTATCAGGTTATCCAAATGCATGGACAAGGTCTCAGTATTCTTCCGAATCCTTGCAAACACCTTTCCGCAGAATTATCACTTCACCGTGTGTTGTATAGAGCGGTTCCACCAATACCGAACAGATTGCCGCACCTGTTGTATTCTGTACGCAATGCATCGGCCACTCCCCGCCATTCTCTCTGAATGAGCAATGATTGTATGGATGCCAATCCATCGTAATTGCTTTTGCCGCATATTCCCCGTCTGTCCGTTTGATATATGCGGCCAATCCTTCCATTTTTGAAATTGCCTCCGGAACCGGCAGCGTGCCGTTTATGAAGTCAATTTGAGGGTCTATAATTAATAGCAAGCGTTTCATCTTCCTTTTGTTGAATCTAAACGGTTTGTCTTACCAAATCTCTTGCGAAATCCACTAACTGCACAGCCTCCTGATGGCGGAGAAAGCGTGTGTCCAGGCCATTCGCACCAAGGCGGAAGCGGTCGAGCGCATCGGCATCCTTAAATATCCGGTACAAACGGATGGTTCGTTCCGCTTCATTCGGAATTGATTGAGCGATGGCTTTGATGCCTGTTTCGTCATCCCTGTCGTGATATTTCATAACCAATGAAGCTGGTTTCAAGAATGCAATATCAGTGTTTATCTCACAATACTTCATGTAATAGGATGCCGCCCGTGCCCCATGCCCTGTATCCAGTCCATCGTCCAAACGACGGGTGTCATGGAATATGGCGGTATGTGCCAATACGCAAAGGTCTGTTTTCGTGTTTTCCGCCATCCTTTCGCCTATCAGTAAAGCATAAAGCAGCACTCTTTCGGAGTGGCCTTTCGTATGAATTTCCGAATTTGCCAAATTGAAGGACAAGTTGCTCTCCATGTATTCCGTCCAATGAAGATACGGAATTTTGACCTGTGCGGGCAGATTGTCAATGATATAACGAGGTGTTGTCATGCCAATTCCTCCTTTAAATTCCGAAGTGTATCGGCAATATCTCCTGCCAACCCGATAGATTTATTTGCTATTTCATCGGGAATATACAATTCCTGCGCGAGGTTCAGCGTAATATATGTGGCTTGCGGTTCACGTGCAGCCAGTTGCATCAACGGAAGCTTTATCAAACGGTTGCGGCTGCCTATGCCCAGTTCAATGATAACAAGCCGTTTGCCGTGATAACGGCTGAGGAAAGCATTGGCTTCTTGACTTTTGTCTTGCATCGGGCGGTTATGCAGCAAGTCCTCGAAAGTGCCTTCTACCTCGAACACCTTATCGGGCGCAAAACCGGACAATTCCAAATGCGTGTCGGCATTGGAGGTGAGAATGAAGTAGTCCTTATCACCGACTATGGCAAGCAGGTCTTTCATCACTTGCGAGGGACGGTAGTCTGTTACCCAATACTGCACCAGACGGTTCAGGAACTCCTGACGGTCCTTCTCGTTCGGGTAGTGATAAAAACATCCTTCGATGACACTGCGTATGCCGTATTTCTGCTGGAAGTCACCGAACTGGCGGCAGAACATCTCGTTGTCGGCGAAAATATGATAGCCTTCGGCGATGGACAATCCGTTGCTTGCCCCGATGAGCAAGGCATCGGCATCCTTGATGGCTTGGGCGGCTTGTTCTATCTTATTCATCTTGTAGAATTTTATAAAATCGGTTTCCAATAAATGTAAGTCATATAGTCTTTTTCCTCCGTCGAATAATGTCGGTCACGGTATGTTGTCGCCAATGTGAACCCATGGGTTGGGTAATAGTCATGGTCGCAGGAGGTATCCGTCCAAAGGAACATTTTCCGAAACCTGTGTTTGCGGAACTCTTCCGTGATGGCATTCAGCAACTCCCTGCCGCATCCTTTTCTTGTACTGACAAACAGGGACAGTTTCACATCTTCGTCCGACATTCGGGCAAGCGTGTTCCGGTCGGCTTCGTCCATGTATTCACAGAGCGTTTCCAGCAGGTCCTTTTCGATAGGCGACAGGTTTTCACTTTGTTTCTTCACCCAATCGGACAAATCTACAATTTTCCCTTTCCGCGTACCGAATATCAGCCCTTTCACTCCCTCTTCATCAGATATCTTAAGCGACAAATCGGCATCGGTGAAATTATGCCGGACGATGCACTCTGCTATACACAGAAGATAATCTTCCGAAAATCCGTCATAAAACGTATGCCACGCTTGTTTCGCCAAAGGCTTGACGACATTCATATCCTCTTCTTGGAATCTTTCTATTTTCATCATGCTTGTATTTCTCTGTTTCCTTATTAATATACTCTTGACGGGGTAAACGCTTCTTTGGGATTGAATCCTTTCATTCCGGCTATGGATTCGCCGAGCAGTTGTTTCAGCGTGATAGCGATGTCGTCGCCAATGGCAAGGCTCTTCTTTACAATCTCTTTCGGGATGATGGCGTGCTGCGGATTGATAGTGGCATAGAAGGCGTGCGGGAACTGGTAAGTCATGTTCATGAATGGTTCCTTGATGAACATCGGGGTCATCATGCCTACACCGAGTTCGAGGAACAGCACCTTGCGGCGGGCGTTGGCACGCAGGAAATCGAGATACCGCTTCATCTCGCGCTGGTAATATTCGCCTTCAAGGAAAGTGTAGCCACGCACCCACGGAGCTAACTCCTTGCCGCAATGCGGGCAACGAGGTATCAACTCGTCGGGCAGGGCGTCGCCCACAATCTTGTCGCTTAACTCAAATACCTTTTCCTTATTATAATATATCTCGTCGTGGCACGGACGGCTGCATTGCCAGTAACGGTTGTCTCCTTGTATCCGGGTAATCCTTTCGTCCGGAAACGTTCGGAAAAACTGTGCATCCTGATTGGTCGTGGCAATATAATAATTCTTCCCTTGAAGAAGTCTTGCCAGGTCCGTGTACGTTTCGCCGGTGTAGCACTCATAGACATAACGGGTGGCACGCAACATGGCAGCCCAAAGCTCTCCGCGACTAAGACGGCGGTCATAAAACAAGTCGAAATAATTATGGATGTCATATTTCTTTGCCAATCCTCCCGCCAACTTCCTGTAAACCTCGTCATCCTGATAATAGAACACGAACCCCGAAGCGGCGGACATTCCCGATGCTCCGCCCACCACGATGGCATCTGCCTCATCTATTTTCTGTTTTAGTAATTCAATCTTTTCTTTTGAAACCATTGCAAATATTTCTTTTAATTTATTTTGTTGCAAAGGTACGTGCATTACAAGAAGTAGACTCTACCAATTTATTGTAGTATTCTATCATTTCGATAAGAGAAATAGAAAGGAAATAGGATTAAACATAATTTTACTACATATCAAGCGGTAAGTATGCCCATGAAAATGATTATTCGAACTGATTATAGGTTTCGTTATTTAATGATGATGCCTATCCAACGAATGTGAACATTCGAGATTGTTTTTGGCATTTATAACGACGAACTATAATTATTATTTTTTTTATTTACTTCAGCTAGAAATTCACTAATAGTCTGTCCTGTCATTTGTTTGAAGAAACGCATCAGATGATTCGGTTCGGGAAAGTTCAAGCGATAGGCTATTTCGGATGCTGTACCTGTAGTATCGAGCAGTTCATTTTTCACTTCTAATAGTAGGCGTTTCCGAAGCATTTCCGTAGCGGTTGTTCCGAATTGTTCCTTTACAGCTTTGTTCAGCGTAATACGTGTGATACCGATTAATTCCGCATAGTCATTTACTCTGTGTTTCGTGTGGATATGTTTCTCTAACAATTGCCTGAACTGATAAGCATAGTTGTTTCGTACTTTGCATGTAGGCAAGCCGTAGGTAGTAGCATACGAGCGATTAATTTGTAATAACAAGTAAAAAAGTAACGAGCGCAGTATTTGCTCACTGTCACTAATGGTACGTCGTAATTCCTGTTTGATTTCTTTGAGAAACATAATATATCGTTGCATATCCTCTTGGGAAACAATAAGAAAAGGAGGAGTGTCATTTGGGTAACAATAAAGTAACCTATAAGTAAAGTATTTGTCCGCAAGAAAGTTGTGTAGGAAATCTTCTTGGAAAATTAGAAATCGAAAAAAATTAACATCTGTTTCCAGTTGCCATCTATGTCGTTGGTAAGGCGAAAGAAAAACGATACTGTTAGGCATCACATCGTAACACTTATGTTCTATCCACACGTGTCCGCCTTCTTCCTCGAAAAAGATAAACTCGAAGAAATCGGTTATATATTCTTTATCTGAGGTATAATACTGTAGATGTTCCATCCCAGTTCCTGTATTAATGAGAAAGTTCACGCCACATTCTGCCTTGTTGAAACGTATTTCTGTGAGGTTTGCTATTCGTGTCATAGACTACTTGTTTGCTTGCAAATATAGTGCTTTCTAGCGTGAATCGCAAATGGATTTATCAAATTGATAGTTCGTTTGGTATATTTGATAGAGTTTACAAAGAAAAATATCCTGACCTTTGCAAACGAAATAGAACAATAATTTATAGTAGTTTATATTATGGGAAAGAATAACATTACAAAATCCATCGAAGAAAAAAGGAAGTGGAAACTTCATAATAATCCCAATCATCCGATTTGTATGTTTAAAAAACATATACAACAATACTTTAAAGGGTATGAAATTTTTGACAATCTTGACGAAGTGGTCAGAAAGTTTACTCGAAGTATCCGTTCGTGCAAAGAGATATTTCTTTTTGGGTGAATGGTTTTGTCGAAAATCAAGAAGGTTTATGGATTGAGCACAATGATTTTTGCGAGATTGTTCGCGAACTAGGCGGTGATTTGATAGAAAGTGTCAGCGTAATCGACCGCTTTCAAAAACAATACAAGGTATCTTTGGCATATCGAATAATTTATCGCTCTAATGACAGAACCTTGCTGAACGATGAAATAAATCAAATTCAGGAGAACATCCGTAGTCAGATTTCAGATAGATTTAATATAGAATTAAGATAAGTATGAGAAAGATTTTAATATTTATAATGGCGATAGCAACACTTATGTCATGCACAAATAGCACAAAAGAAATAATAGAATCAACAAATAAAATTCAACTGATACGAAATGCGACATTGAAGATTGAGTATGGAGGAAAGACTTTTCTTATTGATCCGATGCTTTCCGAAAAAGGAAAACTGAAATCAGTAATTGGTACAAACAAAAATCCGACCGTACATCTTACAATGTCAGTCGAGGAGATCATGAATGATGTTGATTTCGTGCTTGCTTCGCACTCCCACTTCGACCATTTCGACAAACCTGCCGCCGCTGCGATGGGTGATACGCTGAAATTATACGTTCAGCCTGCCGATAGCGTGTTTTTTCTGAATGAGTTCGGTATGACCAACACTGAAATCATCAATGATAAGATTACAGTTGGAGAACTTACGGTTTATCGTACCGGAGGCGAGCATGGGAAAGGTACAATCAAGGAGATGATGGGAGAGGTTTCAGGTTTCGTGCTGCAAGCCGAAAACCAACCGACTGTTTATATTGTCGGCGATTGTTTGTGGACGGACGAAATCAAAGCGAATATAGAGCGATACCAGCCTGATTGGGTTATCATCAACACGGGAGGCGCAATCATACCCGCACTTTCGCCGACGTTCGGAACTCTGACTATGAATGAAAAGGACGTGGTACGCATGATTGAGGAGTCGCCAGCTAAATGCCGGTTCATTGCCGTCCACATGGATGCCATCGACCATTGCCAGACAACACGCAGCATTCTTCGCAATGAGGCAGACAAGGCAGGCATATCGAGAGAGAAACTGATTATTCCGGCAGACGGAGAAACCATCAAATTATGAGACACTATGAATTTCGTTGATGAATTGAGATGGCGCGGCATGCTGCACCAACTGATGCCGGGCACAGAGGAACTTCTTGAAAAGGAACAGGTAACAGCATATTTAGGTGTCGATCCTACTGCCGATTCACTCCACATAGGACATTTGTGTGGAGTGATGATTTTACGTCATTTCCAAAAGTGCGGTCACAAGCCGTTGGTGCTTGTCGGCGGGGCGACCGGAATGATTGGTGACCCGTCGGGGAAATCCGACGAACGGAATCTTTTGAGTATGGAAACTTTGCAGCATAATGTAAGCTGCATCAAGAAACAGTTGTCGCGGTTTCTTGATTTTGATTCCGAGATACCCAACCGGGCAGAACTCGTAAACAACTACGATTGGCTGACGCCCATTTCTTTTTTTGAGTTTTTACGGGAGATAGGCAATCGGGTTACCATTAACTATATGATGGCGAAGGATTCGGTTCAGAAGCGTCTCAATGGAGAGGCTCGTGACGGTCTTTCGTTTACGGAGTTCAGCTACCAGTTGTTGCAGGCCTACGACTTTTATTATCTGAACAAGACGAAGAACTGCAAATTACAGTTGGGCGGCTCCGACCAATGGGGAAACATCACTTCCGGAACGGATCTTATCCGGCGTATCAGCGGGAATGCAGCCTATGGCTTGACCTGCCCTCTTATCACCAAAGCCGACGGAGGAAAGTTCGGCAAAACGGAATCCGGAAATATATGGTTGGATGCCCGATATACTTCTCCTGCCGAATTTTTCAATTTCTGGCTGAATGTCAGCTACACGGATGCCTGCCGTTATATCAAGATATTCACCACATTGACACAGGAAGATATTGCCGCTCTTGTCGAGGTTCACACCAAGGACAGTTCATCGAAAGCCATGCAGATGCGCCTTGCCGAAGAGGTGACGAAGATGGTGCACGGTGAGGAGGTATATGAAACGCTTTCTGAAGCAGTCAGAATCAAATCCTGATGGGACATACTATTACAAATAGAGACTTTTAATCGGAAAATATGAAAATAAACAAGGAAGGGTATCGGATAATTTGGGGTTCAGGAATCATTTTCCTATCATGCTGGCTGTTGTTTTATTACCTGTTTGTCAACAATCGCAGTACGATTATATTCCAGCTCTGTACTGTATTGCTGGTCGTTTTCTGGCTTTATATCATTACTTTTTTTCGGGAACCGAAACGTATCCGTATCAGTGACCCGTCGTTGGTCTTTGCGCCTTGCGACGGCCGTGTCGTGGTGATTGAAAAGGTGATGGAGGATGAATATCTGCATCGTGAAATGCTGCAAATATCGGTCTTCATGTCGCTGACCAATATTCACATGAACTGGTATCCTGTAGGTGGAACAATAGAATACGTTAAATATCATCCGGGGCGTTATCTTGTAGCTTGGTTACCAAAAGCATCTAAAGATAATGAACATACGACAACTGTTGTGAGAATGCAAAAGGTCATTTGATACTTTTCCGCCAAATTGCTGGATTTATTGCCCGACGGATTGTGTCTTATATAAAACTGGGATACGAGGCGGAACAGAACACGACTGCCGGGTTTATAAAATTCGGTTCGAGAGTGGATATTTTGCTTCCATTGGAATATGAGATATTAGTGGAATTAGGTGATGCAGTCGTGGAAAGTCAGACACCACTGGCAAGAGTTAGGTAAACTATAATATAATCTATTAGGTTTTATAAGTAACCGTTTAATAGTTTTTCCCAATGTGAAGCAAACAATAAGAATTGATCAAAGGTTACGGATAAAAAAATATCTTAATATTTTAAAATACATATTATCGGAATGGATTTGGCTTTTGTTTGTTTTATAAGCTAAATTGTGTGCGTATAATAACACGTATGTAATACATAATTGGTAGAAAAACAATTGACTTTAATAAAGTAGCTTGTATTGGATTTTGCATAGAAGAATGGCTTTTCATTAGTTATTGTGATTGACGGACTGAAAGCATCAAGTATGGAGATTGTTGATCTATTCTTCTACATAAAATAACTATTATTAATGAGAATAAAAACAGATTGCATAATGATAAAAGCTATATTTTTTGATATTGACGGAACATTGGTCAGCTTCAAGACACATCGGATTCCGCAATCAACAATAGATGCCATTGTACAAGCAAAAATGCAAGGCATCAAAATATATATTTCTACAGGGCGTCCTTTCCCGCTAATAAACAACATAGACGGAATCAAGCATCTGGTGGACGGCTACATCACCGCCAACGGAGCTTATTGCTTTGTGGGGAACAAAGTCATCTCTTGCCAGCCCATACCCGATGAAGATGTCCGTACCGTTATCAGGTGGGCAGACGAAAAGGACTTTGCCTGTATGGTGGTCGGCGAGAAAGACTTGGCCATGTACCGCAACAATGCATGTGCCGACCGCATATTCCGTCAGATGCTGGATGTCCACAATTTGCAGACGGATGTCCCGATAGAGCCTGTCCTCCGGCAGCGTATCCTACAACTCACTCCGGTGATTCCGAAAGATGAAGAAGAACGGTTGATGCCGCTGTTGCAGGGCTGCGAGTCCAGCCGTTGGTATCCCGACTTTGCCGACATCACGGCAAAGAATGTAAACAAGGGAAATGGGCTTCTGGCTATCGCAGCGCATCAAGGCATCAAAGCGGAAGAAACAATGGCACTTGGCGATGGAGGCAATGATATGTCAATTATCAAGCAGGCAGGCATTGGAGTGGCGATGGGAAACGCGAATGAAGCACTGAAAGCCGTTGCGGATTATGTGACGGAGCCGGTGGACGAGAACGGGGTTTACCATGCGTTAAAGCGTTGGGTATTTATGCCACGCTAATTTTAATATGTTTTGTAACCCGAATGCCTATTTAATAAACAACAGATATTATGGAAGGAAACACTATCTATATCAAAAATATGGTTTGCAGGCGGTGCATCCTGACCGTTTCCAATATCTTTAAGGAGAACGGCATCATGCCTGCCAGCGTTGAACTGGGTACAGTCGTGCTGTCTGAGCCTATTCCGGAAGGAAAGAAAGACTGCATCCGCCGCAGGCTTGAAGAAAACGGCTTTGAGGTGATTGATGACAAGCGGATGCGCGTTATCGAGCAAATTCGTATCGGCGTTATTGAGTTCGTGCGCCATCCGGAATATCAGGAGAAGATGAACTTGTCAGACTATCTGCAGGACAAATGCCGCAAGGAATACAGCGCGCTCAGCAAGTTGTTCACTGAGATGAAAGGCATCAGCATCGAGCGGTATTATCTTGCGCAACGAATTGAGCTGGTGAAAGAGCTGCTTGTCTATGACGAACTGACTGTCAGCGAGATTGCGGATAAACTGCATTATTCGAGTGTGGCTCATCTGAGCGCGCAGTTCAAGGCGCAGACGGGACTGTCTCCCACACAATTCAAGGCGATGAAAGGACATAAACTGAAACCGCTCGACGAGATATAAATCGTATCCATAATAATGTAACAGCCCGACCCGGCTTGCCGTTTAACTTTGCACACGGAAAAATAAAAGAAGACTTATTTATGAAAAAGATTTTAGTATGGATGTTCCTTTCCTGCATAAGCTGCGCGAACCTTTGGGCTTCGGACAGGACGGTCAAAGGTTATGTGCTTGACAAGGAGGGAACGCCTTTGCCCGGTGCATATGTGTATGATGCCGACAAGCATACGGCAGTTACGGACGAGGACGGCTATTTCGAGCTTTCCATACCGGAGGAGGTGAGGGAGTTGAAAGCCGGCTACGTAGGCTTCAACACCCTTACCTACACAATGGAGCGTCCCGATGACGTACAGATTCTGGTGATGAGCCAGAGTACTGAACTGGAAGAGGTGGTCGTCACGGCAGGAGGCATCGGAACAATCAAGAACCGCAGCAATGTGCTGAATACGGAAAGTGTGACTTCACAAGCTCTGACACGTGCCGCCTGCTGCAACCTCTCGGAGAGTTTCGAGACGAACCCTTCGGTGGACGTTGCCTACAGCGACGCCGTGACGGGAGCCAAACAAATCCAGCTTCTTGGACTGGCAGGTACATATGTGCAAATGCTCACGGAGAATTTCCCGAACCTGCGGGGCGTGGCTTCCACCTACGGGCTGGACTACATTCCGGGACCGTGGATGCAAAGCATACAGGTTTCCAAAGGAGCGGCTTCGGTGAAGAACGGCTACGAGTCCGTGACGGGGCAGATTGACGTGGAATATAAGAAACCGAAAGTGGCGGATCCGCTGCTGGTCAATCTTTTCGCCAGCAGTACGGGGCGTTACGAAGGAAATGCCGTGGGAGCCGTAGAGTTGAACGACCGCCTTTCTACCGCCCTGTTCCTGAACTATTACAATGAGAAGCGGACGCACGACAAGAACAAGGACACGTTTCTGGATATGCCGGAAATGCAGGCGTTCAGCGTAATGAACCGCTGGCACTACCAGACACCCAAGTTCGTGTCGCAATCGGGCATTAAGGTACTCGCAGACCGCCGTACAAGCGGACAGACCTCCCACACCTTACACGGTGACGAAGATTTTGCTCCCTATACCATTCATAACGATGCTAACCGTGTGGAGCTTTTCTCAAAAAACGGATTCATCATCAATCAAGACCGGAATGAAAGTGTGGCGGTTATCGCGTCAGGCTCGTACCACGACCAGCAATCGAACTATGCGGACAAGATATATAACGTATATGAATCGAACATCTATGCCTCCCTGCTTTATGAAAGCGAATTTGGCGACAGGCATAAGTTGGCGGCAGGATTGAACTACAACTGGGACAACTATGCGCAACGGGGCAATGTCATCGAGCGTTACCGTCCGCAGGAACGCAACGTAAGCGAGAGCGTGGCGGGTGCATACGCTGAATACACGTGGACACCTGTGGAGAATTTCACGTGGATGCTGGGACTGCGCGCCGATTACAGCACCTTGCACCATTGGTTCGTCACTCCCCGTATGCACCTCAAGTATGCGCCTGCCCCCTGGCTCGACTTGCGGGCTTCCGCCGGAAAGGGTTACCGCACCACCTTCATCTTTCCCGAAAACAGTTACCTGCTCGCAAGCAGCCGCACGTGGCACATCGCTGACGACCTGCATCAGGAAGAAGCGTGGAACTACGGCATCAGCGCGTCTTTCCATATTCCGGTGAAAGGCGAGGAACTGACCGTAAACGCGGAATGGTTCTATACGGATTTTCAAAATCAGGTGGTAATCGATATGGACAGGAATGCGCACAGCATCTATTTCTACAACTTGGACGGCAAATCCACTTCCAGCGTATTCCAAATAGACGCCACCTATCCGCTGTTCCGTGGTTTCACCCTGCTGGGAGCCTACCGCTGGATGGACGTGGAATGCACGTATGGCGGCAAGACCTTGCGCAAACCGCTCACCAGCCGTTACAAAGCTTTGGTTACGGCATCATACGAAACGCCGTTGAAGAAATGGCAGTTCGATGTGACTGTCCAGTTCAATGGCGGGGGACGTATGCCGACACCCGATGCGGAACGTCCGTTATGGGGCAGCACCTTCCCGTCGTACACCCAACTGAGCGCACAAGTTACGCGCCGTTTCCGCCGGTGGAGCATCTATGTGGGTGGAGAGAACCTGACAAACTATAAGCAGAAGAACCCGATTGTATCGGCAGGAGACCCGTACAGCCCGGATTTTGACGCTACAATGGTATGGGGACCAACAATGGGCTACAAACTTTATGCGGGCATCCGCTACAACATACCCAAGATGTAACAAACAGAACTAAAAATAAATAGAAGACAATGAGAACAAAAACAATCATGCTGACAGCCCTGTTTTTGCTGGGATTGTCATCCGGCGTTTCGGCAAAGGACGTGAAAGAAAACAAGAAGGCAGAAGTGACATTCCTCGTGTCAATGACTTGTGAAAACTGTCAAAAACGCATTGAGGATAACATTTCTTTCGAGAAAGGGGTAACCGGACTGGACGTTAACCTCCCGCAAAAAACCGTCACCATCGAATACCGCAAGGACAAGACTACGCCTGACAAACTGAAAACAGCCATTCGTAAATTAGGATATACTGTGACACCGTTCCATAAGACAAAGGACAACTCAAAAGAGCCGTCAAAATAGAGGATATAGTATAAATACGGCTTTGAATAAAATAAATTGAGCCATTGACAAGGCGAAAGGAGTATTGGTGTAAAATCTTGAACGGTGCTTGAATTCTTCAGAAAGTACCGTTCGTTTTTTATATTAAAAGTAGCAAAAATGAGATTATCTGATTTACATACGGGCGAAAACGGGATAATTGTCAAGATATATGGTCGTGGCAGTTTCCAAAAACGGATAACTGAAATGGGATTTGTATTCGGGAAACGGGTAAAAGTCATATTGAACGCGCCGTTGCAAGACCCGATAGAATATGAGATTATCGGTTACAAGATTTCGCTGCGGCGGGAAGAGGCGGACAACATCGAAGTAGTGAGTGAAAAAGAAGCTAAGAACTTTGTACATAAGCAAAGTCAGGAACTCTCTATTGATGCCTCTCATTGTGATGACGTTCCATTTCTTGAAAAAGAAATGGAACGCATGGCGGCCGAACGGAATCATTCGATACGAGTGGCATTGGTCGGCAATCCGAATTGTGGAAAAACATCCTTGTTCAACATCGCTTCCGGTGCGCACGAACATGTCGGGAACTATAGCGGTGTGACCGTAGATGCCAAGGAAGGGACATTCGAGTATGGCGGCTATCGGTTCACCTTGGTGGATTTGCCAGGCACATATTCCATTTCGGCGTATAGTCCCGAAGAACTTTACGTACGCAGAAGCCTTGTAGAAGAAATCCCGGATATAGTCCTCAATGTGGTGGACAGTACCAATCTGGAACGTAACCTTTATCTTACGACACAGGTCATTGATATGGACTTACGGGTAGTGATGGCCTTGAATATGTATGACGAATTTCAAGAACGAGGTGACAAGCTGGACACAGAACGACTTGGGCAATTATTGGGCGTCCCAATTGTTCCAACCATCAGCAGGACGGGAGAAGGAATAGACCGATTATTCGACACCATCATCCATGTGTATGAAAAGAAGCAGCCTATATTGTGCAGGCACATCCACATCAACCACGGTGAAGAACTGGAAACGAGCATCCGCCGCATTCAATTGCTTATCCAACGCGACGAGGGCATCCGCCACAAATATTCTACCCGTTTCCTTGCCATCAAGTATTTGGAGAGGGACAAGGACATCGAGAATGTAGTGGAAAGCCTTCCTTGTCGAGATGAAGTCATTACGACCCGTTTTGAAGAACAGAAACGCATAGACGGATTGCTACATACTTCTATGGAAACTGCCATTGTGGATGCAAAATATGCATTTATCCAAGGCGCATTGAAAGAGACTTATTGCCCTGCGTCCTCGAAAGAGCCATCCAAACGGACAAAAACAGACAAAATTGATGCAATTGTCACTAACCGTTGGTTGGCATTCCCATTGTTTTTCTTCCTGCTCTATCTGATCTTTCAAGGTACATTTACTTTGGGCGAATACCCGATGGAATGGATTGAATGGTTCGTAGGGCAATTCGGTGATTGGATTTCCACATATATGCCGGACGGGATGCTAAAAGACTTGGTGGTGGATGGCATTATCGGCGGCGTAGGCAGCGTATTGGTGTTCCTTCCCAACATCATGATACTTTACCTATTCATCTCCTTGCTCGAAGATTCGGGCTATATGGCACGTGCCGCTTTCATTATGGACAAAATCATGCATCGCATCGGATTACACGGCAAGTCGTTCATCCCTATGATCATGGGATTCGGTTGCAATGTCCCGGCTGTGATGGCAACACGCACCATCGAGAGCCGGAGAAGCCGGCTGATAACCATGCTCGTCATTCCATTCATGTCGTGTACTGGACGTTTGCCTCTCTATATCTTGATGACAGGACTATTCTTTCCCCATTATGCCAGCATGGTTTTATTAGGGCTTTATGTGTTGGGCATCCTTGTGGCGGTATGTTCGGCGCACATCATAGGGTGGTTCATCAAGGAAGAAGACCTGCCTTTCGTAATGGAACTTCCTCCATATCGGATACCTACGGTAAAATCCGTTTTCCGACACACGTGGGAAAAAGGCAAACAATACCTACATAAAATGAGCGGCATCATATTGGTTTGTTCCATTATCATTTGGTTTTTAGGATATTTTCCTCGTCATGACAGCTATTCTACAGCTGCCGAGCAACAGGAAAACTCTTACATTGGACATATCGGCAAGGTCATCGAACCCCTGTTCGAGCCTTTGGGCTTCGACTGGAAAATGAGCACCAGTGTTTTATCCGGTATCGGGGCAAAGGAACTGGTGGTAAGTACGCTTGGCGTCATGTACAGTGCAGAAAACGAAGAAGCCGACAATAACATTAATTTGCAAGAAGCTCTGCAAAAGAACATCTCTTCTGCTGCCGCACTTGCTTATATGGTATTTGTACTACTTTATTTTCCTTGTATAGCCACTTTTGTAGCCATTAAACAAGAAAGCGGCAGTTGGAAATGGGCTGTATCTTCCGCCGTCTATACGATTTGTGTGGCATGGATGATAGCCTTTATAACGTATAGATTAGCTATGAGCTTAATATAATGCTAAAAAAATAATGATTAAAGCAATATTTTTGATATTGACGGAATATTGGTCAGCTTCAAAACGCATCAGATTCTGCAATCGGCAATAGATGTCATTTTCTAACCGAAAGCGCAAGGTGTAAAGATATATGAAATTTGAACAGAGGTTACAAGAAAAGATTACATTCGGATATGTTGTCATGTTTATTATCGGAATAAGCATGGTTTCTATTTTGGTGCATGAGCGCAAACGCATCAGGGAAATAGAAGCCGACACGGAAACCATCCGGCAAGTGCGCCGTGTCATCAGCGACACCCACCAGCGCATCACCCGGCTTGCGCTGCTGGGCGAGGGTGTTGTTGGCTGGGACGAAACGGATTACCACCATTACCATACCCAGCTCTTGCGCACCGACAGCCTGCTGCAAGCCATGAAACCGCTCTGTCGTGAATACGTGCGCCCGGCACAAATAGACACGCTCCGCTCCCTCTTGGCGGACAAGGAAACCCAGCTACGGCACATCATGCAAGCAATGGAGCGGCAGGAAGAGGCGGACAGCCTCTTGGTAAACCACCTGCCCGAAGTGGCACGTAGGGCGACACGTGTCCGCACCATAAAACAGAAGAAAAACGGACTGGCCGGCTTCTTCGGCGGCAAGAAGACCGTACAGGTACTGCCTTCAGCCAGGGAACTCCACGCCTTCAGCGACAGCCTAACCGCCATGCAACAGAGACAGGCGGCTGAGATGAAAGCCTATGCCGACAGCCTGCGCATCCGCAACCGGACGCTGAACAGGGAACTGGAGCGGCTGATACGCGACCTCGACACGCAGGCACAGACCGCCTTCGGACATCGGGAACGGAAGATAGCTGAAGCACAGGCATTGTCCGTGCGGCTGTTCACTATCACCATATCCGCCGCCATTGTCCTGCTGTTCTTGTCCTACCTCGCCATCCATCGGGAAATGAAACGCAGCGGCAACGAAAGGAAGAAACGGGAAAGCCTTATCACTGAACTGCAAAAGAGCAATGATACGAACGAGAAGCTAATCAAGCTGCGACGCAATCTCATCCAGAACGTCACCCACGAACTGCGCACTCCCCTGACCGTCATCGGCGGCAACGCCGAGCTGCTGCTGAACGACACGGAGGCAGACAACCGTATGCGCCACGCACAGACCATCGGGGATGCCGTCGGGCGCATGGCGGGAATGATAAACAACCTTTTGGTGTATTTCCGGCTGGACAGCGGCAAGGAAACGCCAAGCGTCAAGCCTTTCAAACTGCGCTCCATCGCCGAAACATTGGAAACGGAGTTTGCTACATTGGCGAAGAATAAAGGACTCAACTTCAAGACAGCAAGTGAAACGGACGAGATTGTAAGCGGCGACAGGAACCGGATTATAAGCATTGGCGGCAACCTGCTCTCCAACGCCATCAAGTTCACCCGAAGCGGTACAGTCACATTAAGCACCGGCTACAAGAACGGCATATTTACTTTGACGGTGGAAGACACCGGCACGGGCATGACCGGAGAACAGCAGGCGCGGATATTCATCCCGTTTGAGCGGTTGGGCAACGCCGTGACGGAGGACGGCTTCGGGCTGGGGCTTGCCATCGTAGCCGACACGGTAAAGCTGTTGAAAGGGAACATCACGGTGGAAAGCGAGCCGGGCAAGGGAAGCCGCTTCACCGTCAGCCTGCCGTTGGCAAAGGCGGAAGAAATGGCGGCTGCCGAAAAGACGAACGTCGGACATTCCACGCTGTCCGACTGCTCCGTACTGGCGATAGACAACAACGGGATGCTGCTGGACATGATGAAAGAGATGTACAGGCAAAACGGTGTGGATTGCGACACTTGCCAGACAGCAGGAGAACTGACAGACCTGATGCGCACAAAAGATTATGACCTGTTGATAACCGACCTGAAAATGCCGGAGGTGAACGGCTACGAGGTGCTGGAACTGCTGCGCACATCGGAAATAGGCAACTCACAAACCATCCCCGTAGTGGCAGCCACCGCCGGAGGCTATGTGGAGAAAGAAGAACTGACGGGCAAAGGCTTTGCCGCCGTGCTGTACAAGCCCTATTCCATAGACGAACTGCTGGCGGTGACGGAAAGCTGCATCAAACGGAACAAAGCAAACAGCATAGACCTCTCATCCCTGCTCGCCTTCGGCGACAAGCGGCGCACGTTGGAAAAGCTGGCGGCCACTACACAATCCGACATGGACGAAGTGCGCAAGGCGGCGGAAGCGGGGGACATGGAAGCATTGGATTACTGGGTGCATCACCTGAGAAGCTCGTGGATGCTGATAAAGGCGGAGCAACCGTTGGCGGCATTGTACGAGGCAATCCACAAGGAGGACATACCGGATGAAAAGGTGCAATCCGCCGTAAATGCGGTACTGGCACAGTGCAGACTGATTGTTGATTCGGCAAGAAAGGAGGCGGAAAGATGGGACGGGTAATCGTAGTGGAGGACAACATCATCTATTCCGACTTTGTATGCCGCCTGCTGGAAAGCAAGGGATACCCAAGCGTCAGTACCTCCACCTGCAACGGCGCACGGAAACTGTTTGCCAAGATGAGGGAAGATGACATCATTCTGGCTGACCTGCGCTTGAATGACGGTGACGGTATCAGTCTGCTGGAAGAACTGCGGAAACAGGGCAGGAACAATCCCTACATCGTCATGACCGACTATGACGAGGTGCCCACCGCCGTCCGGTCAATGAAGCAGGGCGCAGAGGACTACATCCCGAAAAAGCTGATTGAAGCCAACCTCTTCCCGCTCCTGAAAACCTTGCGGAAAAGGATGGAGCGGCACGATACGCCCATCCATGAGCGGCAGAGCGCGGCTTTCCGGGAGATAGACCGCAAGATAAGGCTGGTCGCCCCAACCAACATGAGCGTATTGATATTGGGCGAAAGCGGAACGGGAAAGGAACACATCGCCGAGAAAATACATACGATGAGCAAACGGTCGGCGGGGCCCTTTGTCGCTGTGGACTGCGGTCTGCTTTCAAAGGAACTTGCCTCCTCCACCCTGTTCGGGCATGAGAAAGGGGCGTTCACGGGAGCCGAAAGCAAGAAACAGGGATTCTGGGAGGAAGCCGCAGGAGGCACATTGTTCCTCGACGAGATAGGCAACCTTCCGCCGGAAGTGCAGCAGATGCTGCTCCGCGCATTGGAAGCCAAACGGTACAGACCCACGGGAGGCAGCAAGGACAAGCAGGCTGACGTGCGCATCATCGCCGCCACCAACGAGGACTTGCAGGCAGCCATCGCCGAAAAGCGTTTCCGTCAGGATTTGTTCCATCGGATAAAGGAATACACATTGAACATACCGCCGCTGCGTGAGTGCCGTGAGGACATCATGCCTTTGGCAGATTTCTTCCTGAAACTCTCCAATGAGGAACTTGACCGGCAGGTGAAAGGCTTTGATGCGGAAGCAAGAAAACAACTGCTCGCCTATGCATGGGGCGGCAACGTGAGGGAACTGAAACGGGTCGTGCGCATGGCGGTGCTGCATACCGAAGGCGATACGGTCACGGCAGACACGTTGGAGTTCGATGAAATACCGATAGCGGATGACGCTTCGCTGGCTTTGGACGACATGGAGAAGAAACAAATCATCCATGCGCTGGAACAGGCAAAGGGCAACCGCAAGTTGGCGGCAGCATTGCTCGGCATCGGGCGCACCACGCTGTACAACAAGCTGAAAGCATACGGGATAGAATAGAAAACAGTAAAAAGATGAAAGGAATTACAGGAAAAAGGCTACCTTTCGATAAGGTAAGCGGCGTTTCGGCATAAAAAACAATTGATTTGTTTTGTTCTGCCCTAAACTTGCATTACCTTTGTAGCAACATTTGAGAAAAGTCGGGTGCGGAAAGTAAAAAAATCCGTCCGATGAAAATATAGTATAGAATAAGACCGCAAGGCGCATCTGGTGAAAATCTGGACAATTGGAACTATGGAAGGCGATTGCGTGATGCTTATGCTATGCCTCGGCATAGCGTGCAGTCACGTACATTCCGTAGAGGCAGTCCAGAGCCGTCACCAGAAAGTAGTGTGATTTGCACGCTATTTTCGTATGACGGCTTTCGGTCGCAACCACTAAAAAAGAGACCGATGGGAAAAGTCATATTATTCGCCGTCCTCACGATGGACGGATGCCTTGCGGACAGTTCAGGGAAAGCGCAGCAATGGCTTGCCAAAACCGACACGCCGGACAGATTCGGCATTGTCGGAATGAAAGAAACCGCCCGTCCGCTCTCCGAATACACTTCCCTTACCACGTTGGTGCTTGACAAGTCCGACACCACCTGTTTCATAGAAGCCAACACCGCTACCGCAAGCATCATCAACGGCATGGCAAGGATGCACCTGCTGGACAAAATCATCCTCTGCACGATACCCGTCATTGCCGGGAACGGCTGCCGCCTGTTCCTTGGAGATTTGCCTGAAAGCGAATGGATGCGGGACGAGACAAAGACATACAAGGACGGTTCGCTGAAAGCCGTGTACCGCAAGAATGAGGGTGCGACTGTTCAGAAAGTGAACACCTCCCTGCTCAAAAGAGTGTTCAGATTATGAACACGTGTTCAATATCTGAACACTTCCGAAAGGCTGAATTTGGGTATTCCAATTTATTTTTATCAAATATGTCTGCTGTTTACCAGCAACTTGCAAAACAAACCGCAAAAAATTCCATCCGTTGGACTGCCGTTTGCCCGATAGTTTTATGTGCGCACACTTCAATCCAAGTGTAACAACATAAAACTGAAAGCAAATGGAACATCTCATATTGACAGAAACGGAGTTCTTCCGCCTGATAGACAACCCTGACAGCCGCAACGGGCTGAGTGCGGCATACGACGAGTTCGTGGCAACGGTCATTTCGCTCTGCACGGGAGCCGCAACCCCCTGCCATCCGCTGCCCGCGTTGAGCTATGCGGAAACGGAACTGCAATACCACAAAGCCCTGCAAGATACGGGAACCCACCACAGCGTGTACGTGCGCAAAGCCCTCGCCTTCGTGCGCAAGATGCTGAAGCACATTTCCATGCCACACAGCCAAGTGCCGCCACTATCCTCCATCCCCTCCAAAGATGAAAAGAAAGACGATACGCCTGCCGATGCCCCGCCCATGCGGTGGACGGGCAAGGCTTCCGACCTCGTGGAACTTATCTATGGCGTCAGCGAGATGCGCTGCATCAACGGTGGAGAGGCTTCGCTCAAGGAGATTGCCGCCTACTTCTACAAGGTGTTCGGCGTGCAGGCGAAAGGCTGCTACAACATCTTTGGCGACATCAAGATGCGCAAGAACGAGAGCCGCACCTATTTCCTTGACCGCGCCGCGGAGAAGGTGAACAAGCGGATGCTGTTGGACGAGGAACGGGAGCGGATGAGGAGATGAAAAGGCTTTTCGCCCCACATAACGCAATATACGTGAATATGTTAGGTTTTCTCGCGGAAAAGCCGTACCTTTGCAGGGAAATCAAAAGACTATATATTATGGCAATAGAAATCAAACCCATCCCGGTGCTTCGCGGCAAAGCTGCGGCACGTTTCGTGGAGGAAGCCGACCGCAACGCAAAAGAAAGGCGCGGTTCCATAGACTTCACGAAGCAGGTGGCGAAAATGCGCTCCATTCTGAAGCGTTCCAAACTGTATCGGGAGGGATAGTACGGTATGTTGGAGCGTTGCGAGTTCTGCGAACTGAATGAGGAGGTGCTGCGTGAGTGCGGCGGTTTCTCATGCGAGGACAAGGACATAACCGAGTTCTTCACGAAAGAGTATGCTGATTACGCTTACCAGCTTCTCGGCAAGTCCTATTGTTTCGTGGAACAAGAGGAACGGCGCATCGTCGGAGCTTTCACCGTAGCCAATTCGAGCATCCGTGCCGACCTGCTCCCGAACAGCCGCCGCAACAAGCTCAACCGCAACATACCCAACGAGAAACGCCGCCCGCAATACCCTGCGGTGCTGGTAGGACAGCTTGCCGTCAGCGAGGACTACAAAGGACTCCACGTGGGCGACGAGTTGCTGGATGCCATCAAGTCGTGGTTCATCGAGCCGCTGAACAAGACGGGATGCCGTTATGTAGTGGTGGACGCACTGAACCGTCCCAAGGTCTTTGACTTTTACCTGCGCAACGGCTTCAAGTTCCTGTTCGCCACGGAGGAAGAGGAATGGACGTTCCTGCACGGCAGGCGGACGGCGAAAGAGGGAACAGCCATGCAGCCCATGCACACCCGGCTGATGTATTTCGACCTGATACTCCTGCGTACCGAATAGCAAGACAAAAGCAACAGACAATAAGCCTCCCATAAAAGTTGAAGATAACTAACTTTTTGGGGGCATTTTTCATTTATGATGATATTTATATTAAAATGATATATAGCTATGGCAACGGAAATTTACCAACAAGAAGAAGAAGATAAATCGTTAATAGCAAATTCTATGGACGAGGTAGAAAATGTTAGTTTTCGTGAATGTATGGTTTCTTTTCATACAAAATCCATATATAATGTTTTATCAGAAATGGTTCGTCATTATTTAGGCTTTGTAACATCATATGATTCTAATTATATTATGCAAAAAGCCAAGGAGTTTGCTAATCAAAATTTTGATTCATTTGCTCACAAAGAAATTCCTACGTGCTTTACTGAAATTTTGGAAAAACCTATGAAAAAGAAGGAGCAAATTAAATTACTAAAGGGAGCAAATCTTACATATGACCAATTAGGGGCACTTTTTGCACAAGCTGAAAATAAAGGATATAGTTTTAGCCATTATCACTATCAAGGAGCCCCGTCATCTGTAAATAAAGATGAACTTCCTAAATTTATTCATGTTAAAGAAGATGGTACAGTGGAATATTATGGAAAAACAACTTTAACTGAAGGGCAGATGAAACAAGTTGTAGAACAAGCCGACGTATTGATTGCAAGAATATTAGACAATGATGAACATTGGCATTGTTTCTTGCAAACATTTAAAGGACTTAAAGGACAAGAGGCGGGGCTACAAGGGAGTCAGCCACACTTACATTATATTTCAGACTCATTTGGAATTTCTCGTAACTCATTAGTAGAAATGTTGAGAAAAGGAGAATATCCATCGACGCCTGTCCACATACCTCTTAAAGAAAATGAGGAAAAGGTTGAATAATATTTTACCTTTTCCTCTTTTCGCCTGTGGTGTATTACTTGTTCTGCAACAGATGTTGTAGTTCGGGGTCGGACTGGATGCGCTGCAACTCGTCGGCGACAATCTGCCGCACCTCGGCACGGATGCGGTTGTAGTTCTCCTGAATCATCTCCTTCATGCGGTCGTTGCCGTCGGCATCGGTAAAGTCCGTGATGACGGGGATGGGCTTGTAAGCCTGTTCCTCGCGCTTCACCTTTTCGGCATCCACCACTATCTCGCAATGAAAAATCTTCTGCTCGATGCGCTCATTGAAGTTGTCCGCCACCGCACCGACGAACATACCCTGCGTGAGCGTGGAAATCTTGCTTGCCGGGATAAGGCTCTCCATCTGCGTGTTGATAGAGGTGGACTTGTCCTCGCGGTTGATGGTGATGCTCTGACGTTTCTGCAAGATTTTGCCGAAACGCTCCGAAAGGGTCTTGGCGGTCTCGCCCACCACCTGACCAGAGAAGATGTTGCCCACCGTGTTCATCACTACGGCGGCTTCCTTGTCGCCGTAGTCGCGCTTGAGCTGCGAGAAGTCCTGAAAACCGAGGCAGACAGCCACCTTGTTGCTTCGGGCGGTGGCGATAAGGTTGTCCAGCCCCTTGAAGTAAATGGTGGGCAGCTCGTCAATAATCACTGCCGACTTCAGCTTGCCCTTCTTGTTGATGAGCTTCACGATGCGCGAATTGTACAAGCCCAATGCCGCACCGTAGATGTTCTGTCGGTCGGGATTGTTGCCGACACAGAGTATCTTCGGCTCGTCGGGATTGTTGATGTCAAGGGTAAACTCGCTGTCGGACATGACCCAATAGAGCTGCGGGGAAATCATGCGGGATAGCGGTATCTTCGCCGACGCTATCTGTCCGGCAAGCTGTTCCATCGCACCGCCCTGCCATGCGTCCATGAACGGGGAAAGGTAGTTCTCCAGTTCGGGATAGCTGGTGAGAATAGGAAACACGTCCTCGTAACGGCGGTTCAAGAGTTCGATGGCATGGGGAAAGGTGCAATACTTGCCATCCTTGTAGATGCGCAAAAACCATATCACGGCGGCAAACAGGATAATCGGAGACTCCACAAAGAAGTCGCCCTGTTTTTGCACCCAAGTTTTGTTCAAATTGAGCATTATCGTGTAGGCACTCTCGTAGGCATCGGTGATGTCCTCCATGAAATCGGGGTGAATGGGATTGCAGCGGTGCGAGCGGCGCGGGTCGTCGAAGTTTATCACGTAGAACTTCGGCTTGACCTTGTACCCCTCCGGGTGGTTCATCAGGTGGTTGTAGGCAATAGTCGATAAGTCGCTGAATTTGAAATCATAGATATACATTGAATAACCTTTCTCAATCTGTTGTTTGATAAAACTGTTTACCACGGCATACGACTTTCCGCTGCCCGGCGTGCCCAGTACGATGGACGCACGGAACGGGTTTACTACGTTGATATATCCGTTGTTCCACTTCTTCCTGTAATAGAAGCGTGTGGGCAGGTTCACTGAATACTCGTTCTCGATGAGCCGCGTTTCCTGCTGGAAACTCTCGTTCTCCACGTTGAACACGTCTTCCATAAGGTTGGTGCGCAGAAGGCGGCTCATCCATGTGCCGGACATCAGCAGGCAGACATAGCCCGCCGCAACGGTGGCGGTGTACAATGCCGCGTTTGCCTCTACGGGCAACGGCAGGGACAATATCCACCAGTTCAGAAAAAACAGCACCAGCCCTGCTGCAAGCACCGTCCAAATCCTTGCCCACGTGATTTTTTCCTCCTTGACCCCCTTCGTGCCCAGACACGAGAGTGCCAGCAGCACCAACGCAAAAAGTTTCGTATAAAGGATGGAGCGGAACAATCCTGCGGTGCGGTCGAAGTTCAACAGTACCCTGTCCACCACGCCGATGTCGATGCCCCACAGCCTTACGGCTTCGTAACAATACCAATAAAGGTGGATGACCACCAGTAAAATGCTTACGGCACGCAGAAAATCCATGATTTTCGCCAATGCCCTCAAATCGTCTTCCTGTTGTGACATAAATCTGTTTCTGTTTTTAAGTTGAACAATATCTCCGCAAGGCACGGTACGGAGGTGAGCATACATCACCCCGGACTTCATGGTACATGAGGCCGGACTTGATGTAGGATGAAGTCCGACCTCATCCCCTATGCCCTGCGAAGGGATAAATTACAGCCCCAAACCCTTGCGGCGTTTCTTCTTCCTGCGTTTAAGGTCACGCTCGAAGGCGGCTTCCTGGGCCTGTGCGCCCGACGCATCGCCACCGAGCAGCCCCAAGCCGGTGGAGTGCCCCTCGTCGTGTTCCTCATAGGAACGGATGTCTGCCTGTGGCGTGTCCTCCGTAATGGTGAACGGTATCGGCGGAGTGCCGGCATACGGCAGGGTGAAATGCTCCTGCAAGGCGTTGGCAGAAAACTCCCTGCCCAAGCGCGAGCCGTTCAGCACGCAGCCCGTGCGGTGGTCGATGAAGGTCGCCCCGTAGATGCGCCCCTCGTCCGTGTGGCGGAACACCACATCCACACCCTTTGCGCGAAGCAGGTCGATGAACTCCTCCTTACGGTAGGTCTGGGCGAGCGCAGCGGCGACGGTCTTGCGTGTCCTGTCCGCCAGACGCTTGTCGCGGATCTGCCCTTTGGAAAATTCAAACCTGCGCAGCACAGCTTCATAGCCGACGGACTTCCCGATACGGGATGCCTTGAAAGGATTGCCAACCTTGTTCCCGGCATCGTCGGTGGCAGCATAGACCAGCCCGTGATACTCGCGCCCGTCCACGTTGCCACGGGCTTCCTCCACCGTGACGTTGTAGAGGGAGAGCAGGGCGCGGTATTCGCCCATCGTCCGGAACTTGTAGGTCGCCATGACCGCCTTGGCGGTGTTCGCCACCTGACGCTTCACGTCGCCCTGCGAAACGTCCACTTTCCGCAAGGGGTTGTCATGGCGGTGCTGCCTGCGGTCGGCGGGGTGCAGGCCGTACTTGCGTTCCAGTTCACGGGTAATCTCCCGGCTCCTGCGGAAGTTGTAGCGGTCGCTGATGCACCTGCCGTTATCATCCACGCGGATGGTCACGATGTGCAGGTGGTGGCGGTCGATGTCCTCGTGTTTATAGATGATGTACGGCTGTTCGCCGAACCCCATCCGTTCCATGTACTCACGCGCAATGCCCTCCAGTTCCATGTCCGTCAGGCGGTCGTCGGGATGCGGATTGAGCGATACGTGCATGACGGGCTTCTCCGTCCTCACGTGGGGCGAGAGGTAGCGCGAAAAGTCCTGCATGGCGCGGCTGATGTCCATCCTGCCGGAACAGCCGTCGAAGATTTTGTTCGTGCCGAGCAGTTTGCCCTGTTCCTTGTTAATCTTCTCCCCGTTGTACGCCAATGCCCCGAACAACGATTTCCCTAAACTGATTTTTGCGACCATCGTTCCTCGAACTCCTTTGTCAGTTCCACGATTTGGCGGATCAATGCCGCCAGTTCCTTCGTGCATCGCTCCAGCCGGTAGAGCAATGCCATCGCCTTTTTCTCGGAGAAATGGCAGCGCAGCTCCTTGACGGCCTGGTTGTAGTTGTTGCCTATCATGCGGTACTGCGCATGGAAGGAGGACAGCTTGGCGTAGTATTCCACCAGCGTCCTGTCCTCCCGGAACACACGGAACTCCCCGCCGAAGATGCGTGCCTTGGCGAACACCGCCTTTGCCTTCACCTCCGTCTGTTCGTACATGGCGAGGAACCTGAGCCATTCCTCGTCGTTGAAACGCAGCATCACATGGTGCGTTTTCTTTTCCAACTTGGGGTGTCTTCCCCCTTTCTTACGTTCTCTGTTCATTATTACTATGGATTTAGTGGTTTCACGGCATAAGCGCAGCTTCCGGCACACGTGCCGCAGGTAGGAAACAGGCTTCCCGACTTCGGAGAGGAAGCCCCCTTCCCCTTTCAGGGGCAAGGCTTGCGGGAGTAACCCGCAAGGTTTCGGGTAACTCGAAACATACCTTGCTGTGTCTTAGAGGACACAAAAATCCGTAGCAGACGGATTGGGGATATACCTGTTATAACAATCCCATAAAGGTATCGGTCGCCCGATACCCTCCGGCTGCCCAAAAGAAGGACGGAGCCGGGGGCTGCGGTACGCGCCGGGAGCATTGCCCTGCCGCTTGGGTACAAAGGTAGGGCGTTTAAGCCCTTGAAAACGTGACAAGAACGAAGCCACTCCCTACCACTTGCTGCCAGAAGCTGCCACCAAACTCCAAAACGATACGGATATGGAAAAATGCCCTTTACTTTGCAGGCAGAAAGGTCGGCAAGCCTGCCTATTTCCGTACAGGCATATCCGCAAATGTGCAAATCCTTGCACCTGTCTGCCCTCCTGCCTGTGTGCCTGCCTGCCGGCACGCAAGCGTACAGGCGGAAACGCAAGCAGGCACATTAGATTGCAAGCAAGCGAGTAACCTCATGAGCATACAAGCAAAGCCGCAAATGTGCAAATGAACAAGTCTGCGAAATGGCATATATGCCGACCTGCAATAAACCGATGTCTAACAATTAAAAAAAGAAGAATGAAAAAAGAACCTTTGTTCATCGCCTTCTCCACCCAGAAGGGAGGAGCCGGCAAAACGACACTCACCGTACTGATGGCGAGTTACCTGTATTACGTGAAAGGGTACGACGTGGTAGTCGTGGACTGCGACTTTCCCCAGTTCAGCATTAAGGACATGCGCGAGCGTGACCTGAAGAACATCGAGCGCAACCCGTACCTGCGCAAGCTGGCATATGACCAGTTCAAGCGCATCGGCAAACGTGCCTACCCGATTGTGGGCAGCCGACCCGACAATGCGATAGAAACGGTCAAGCCCTTCATTGAGTCGGCGACACCGCCCGATTTCATCTTTTTCGACCTGACGGGTACGGTGAACAACCTCGGATTAATCAAGACGGTGGCGACCATGGATTACATTTTCTGTCCTATAGCCGCCAACCGATTCATCATGGAAAGTTCGCTGAAGTATGCAAGCATTATCAATGACACGCTGATCACCACTGGCAAGTCGAACATCAAAGGTATCCGACTGTTGTGGAATATGGTGGACAAACGCGAGAAAACCGACCTGTACGACATCTATGACAAAGTGATTGCCGGGATGGGGTTGGAAACGCTGAAGACAAGCCTGCCGGACAGCAAGCGTTTCCGCAAGGAAGGTTCGGAAGAAGGCGACCGCCCGTTTTTCCGTTCCACGCTGCTGCCACCAGACAAAGCACTGGCGAAAGGTAGCGGCATCGATGACCTTGCGGAAGAAATACTCGGTATCGTAAAGCGCCCGACGCATGGCTAAAAAACTTGATGTCGATATTGATCCCGGCAAGTTTCTGGACTCGTTCCGTCCAGAAATGCCCACGTCCGCCGCCCCTGAAAATGCTGGAACGGATGAAAATGCCCCAGACAAGGTGACAAGACCAACGGAGAAACCGTCAATAAAGGCGAAAAAGGAAGAAACCATACAGGAAGAGGAATATATGGAACTCTTCCTACATGCGCCGAAAACTCCCATATGTTCAGGCAAGACTGCCTATATCCGTAAGAATTACCATGAGCGGATACAGCGCATCGTACAGGTCATCGGGAAAAACGGGATTTCGCTGTCAGTCTATGTGGACCGTGTGTTGGAACAACATTTCCGCGAGAAAGAGGAAGTGATACGCAGGCTCTACAAAAAGAATTATGAAGACGTTTATTAACATTAAAAGCAAAAATGACAATGGAAAGAAAAATAGACAAGAAAAAAAATTCAGGAACAGGTATCGCGCAAGATGCGAGTGAGGTGGAAAAAGTAAAAAACTACATCTATACATACCTGAAGAGTGCGGACTTTACCGCCCGCACATGTAAGACAGCTTATATCCGTGACGAACACCACGAGCGGATACAACATATTGTCCATATTATCGGGAAGAACAAGATTACGTTATCCGGTTACATAGACAATGTACTGGCAGAGCATTTCGCAAGCCACAAGGATGAGATGACCAAACTGTATGAATTAAGCAAACCGATTTTCTAACTCAAAAGAAAATAATCATGAAACTGAACATCAACATTTTCAGACGCAAGGGAAAGGAAGAAGCCTATGCGGGCAAGTACCTCAACGGGCGCAGGCCGGAAGGAACCGCACAGAAGGCGGTGTACATCAGCCGCGAGAACCATGAAGCCGTCAAGCGGATCGTAGGCATGGCGGGAGGGCAAGGGACAACCATATCCGGTTACATAGACAGCATTGTCACCGAACACCTTGAACAGCACAGGGCTGAACTGGAAACCCTGCATGGGAAGAAGAGCCACGGGATGGTCGAACAGATAACGATAAGCCGATGGTGACGTTCCTGATTGTCCTGATGATGATGTGCAACCTGTGGATACTTTTCTATCTGACATGGGAGCAGCAGGAACGGCAGAAGGCCGGCAGTCAAGAAAACACAGACCGGAAACGGCAGGAACCGCCGCCCGATGTCGTGGGCAGGAGCAAGTTCAAAATATCGGACTGGATTGGGACAGAAAAGGACACCACAGTGCCGGAAGCTGCCACTTCCGTGGAAGCCGAGGCGGTGGAAGAAAAGGACGTTACCTTTGCCGATGAAACGGATACCGACGGAGGACAAGCACCGGAAAACAAGCCGTCACGCCAAGTGCCCGATGACGAACTTGATGAAACATTCAGCGACAGCCGCGTGTCGGACATGGCAGAATATGACGGGAATGAGGATTACGATGGCGAACCCCATGAGGCAAGCGGCTTCACCTTCGAGGACATCGACCTTGCCATGCGGACGGTAAAGAAACCGGCAGCCACAATGGAGGAACGCCGCCACGCCGGGATGGTGTTCTGCGACATGAAGGGTAACGAGCTGTTCGCGATGATAGAAAAGAGTTCGGAAGCGACCCGCAGGAAACTGAACGAACTGATGGACTTCTATATGGACAGCGTTTCCGCCACCATACGGAAGGAACCGACCCCGACGGCGGTACGGACTACAGTCCCAAACGTGCCGGACAATATTGAGGATTTCAATATCCGTGATTTTGTATAACAAGTAAAACGAAACAATGATGCGAAAAAAGAAAATCGACTACGGCTAAACCCCGGCTTGCCACCGAACCACTAAATCCACAAGCCGGCTTCATCCAAAGCCGCAAGAAGTAAAACAAGTATCAACCGCCAAAGGGACTATCCAACCCGGAGGCACAAAAAAGAAACGATTATGACAAAGACATTGAAGAAAAAACAAATCATTCTCGCAGCCCTTCTGCTGGCTGCAAACATCTCAGCGTCCGCACAAGGCAACGGTATGGCGGGCATCACCGAAGCCACCAGCATGGTCACTTCATACTTTGACCCGGCGACGAAACTCATCTACGCCATCGGCGCTGTCGTCGGGCTTATCGGGGGCATCAAGGTATATGGCAAGTTCAGCGCCGGCGACCCCGACACCTCGAAGACCGCAGCAAGCTGGTTCGGGGCGTGCATCTTCCTGATTGTGAGCGCGACGATTCTCCGTTCGTTCTTCCTTTAATAAACGGGCATACCTATACATATATAATAAGGTATAAGGACAATGGCTGAATACCCTATCAACAAGGGCATAGGCCGTCCGGTGGAGTTCAAGGGACTGAAGGCGCAATATCTGTTCATCTTCGCAGGCGGACTGCTTGCCGCCTTCATCCTCTTTGTCATCCTGTACATGGCAGGCGCGGGACAGTGGCTCTGCATCGGCTTCGGTGTGGTGTCGGCTTCCGCCACCGTCTGGCTCACGTTCCGCCTGAACGCCAAGTACGGCGAACACGGGCTGATGAAGCTGGGCGCGGCACGGATGCGCCCCCGCCATGTGCTCCACCGCAGACGGGTGTCCAATCTGTTAAGACGAAAAAAGAAAGGAAGAAACGTATGAGAAATGTAATGAAAGCCACCACGCTGGAAAGCCGCTTCCCGTTGCTCTCGGTGGAGCACGGCTGCATCGTCTCGAAGGACGCGGACATTACCGCCGCCTTCGAGGTGGAACTGCCGGAGGTCTATACCGTCACGGCGGAGGAGTACGAGGCCATCCATGCCACGTGGTGCAAGGCGATAAAGGTGCTGCCCGACTACTCGGTGCTGCACAAGCAGGACTGGTACGTGAAGGAGCGGTACCGCCCCGACACAGGCAGGGAAGGCATGGGCTTCCTCGCCCGCAGCTACGAGATGCACTTCAACGAAAGACCTTTCCTCCATCACAAGTGCTACCTGTTCCTGACCAAGACGACGAAGGAGCGCATGAGGCAGCAGAGCAACTGGAACACCCTGTGCCGGGGGCACATCGTGCCGAAGGAGATGCAGGACAAGGAAACGGCGGTGAAGTTCATCGAGGCGGTGGAACAGTTCGCGCGTATAATGAACGATTCGGGGCATGTCAGGCTGCGCCGGCTCTCCGATGACGAAATCATCGGCACGGAGAAGGAAACTGGAGTCATAGGCAGGTACTTCGCGCTCTCGCCGGGCAATGTGGACTGTCTGGAGGACATGGAAATGACGGCGGGGGAGATGCGCATCGGCGACAACCGGCTGTGCCTGCACACCCTGTCGGACACAGAAGACCTGCCCGCTGCGGTGGCGACGGACTGCCGTTACGAACGGCTCTCCACCGACCGCTCGGACTGCCGCCTGTCGTTCGCCGCTCCCGTGGGTCTGCTGCTTCCCTGCAACCATATCTACAACCAGTACGTTTTCATCGGCAACAGCGACGAGGAACTGCGCCGCTTCGAGAAAACGGCGAGGAACATGCAGTCGCTCTCGCGGTACAGCCGCCAGAACACCATCAACCGCGAGTGGATCGAGGAATACCTGAACGAAGCGCACTCGCAGGGACTGAAGTCCGTCCGCGCCCACTTCAACGTGATGGCGTGGAGCGACGACGCGGAGGAGCTGAAACGCATCAAGAACGATGTAGGCAGCCAGTTGGCTTCAATGGGCTGCGTGCCGCGCCACAACACGACGGACTGCCCGACGCTGTTCTGGGCGGGCATCCCCGGCAACGCAGCCGACTTCCCGGCGGAAGAAGCGTTCCACACGTTCATCGGGCAGGCGGTGTGCCTCTTCGCCGGCGAGACCAACTACAAGGACTCGCCCTCCGCCTTCGGCATCCGCATGGCGGACAGGATAAGCGGCAAGCCGCTGCACATCGACATCTCCGACCTGCCGATGAAGCGGGGCGTGACGACGAACCGAAACAAGTTCGTATTGGGCCCTTCGGGAAGCGGCAAGTCATTCTTCATGAACCACCTTGTCCGCCAATACTTTGAGCAAGGCTCCCATGTGGTGCTTGTCGATACGGGCAATTCCTACCAAGGGCTGTGCGAGATGATACACCGCAAGACCAAAGGAAAGGACGGCATCTACTTCACCTACACGGAGGAAAAGCCCATCTCGTTCAACCCGTTCTACACGGACGACGGGGTGTTCGACGTGGAGAAGAAGGACAGCATCAAGACGCTGCTGCTTACCCTGTGGAAAAGCGAGAACGAACCCGCCACGAAAACGGAGTCGGCGGAACTGGGCAGCGCGGTGAACGCCTACATCCTGAAAATCCAGCAGGACAGGAGCATCGTGCCGTCGTTCAACTCGTTCTACGAGTACATGCGGGACGTGTACCGCAAGGAGATGGAGGAACGCTACATCAAGGTGGCGAAGACGGACTTCAACATCGACAACTTCCTGACCACGCTCCGGCAGTATTACCGGGGCGGACGGTACGACTTCCTGCTCAACTCCACGGAGAACATCGACCTACTGCACAAGCGGTTCGTGGTCTTCGAAATTGATTCCGTGAAGGATAATGCCGAGCTTTTTCCGGTGGTCACGATTATCATCATGGAGGCCTTTATCAACAAAATGCGGCGGCTGAAAGGCGTCCGGAAACAGCTCATCGTGGAGGAGGCTTGGAAGGCCCTTTCTTCGGCGAACATGGCTGATTACCTGAGGTATATGTACAAGACAGTCAGAAAATACTTCGGCGAGGCGATTGTGGTGACGCAGGAGGTGGACGACATCATCTCGTCGCCTATCGTGAAGGAAAGCATCATCAACAACTCGGACTGCAAGATACTGCTCGACCAAAGAAAATTTATGAACCGCTTTGACCAGATACAGTCCCTCTTGGGGTTGACGGAAAAGGAGAAGTCGCAGATACTCTCCATCAACCAGTCCAACGACCCGTCAAGGCGGTACAAGGAGGTGTGGATAGGCTTGGGCGGCACGCAGTCGGCGGTGTACGCCACGGAGGTGTCCATGCACGAGTATCTTGCCTACACGACGGAGGAAACGGAGAAGATGGAAGTCCGCGAACTGGCGGAGAAGTTGGGCGGCGACATGGAAGCCGCCATACGGCAGATAGCGGAAAGGCGGAAAGAAGAAAAACAGTAACAACACAACGTCCTACCCCACACGGCGTATGAGCCTGCCTCCAACGGCGTATGAGGGAAGGACACATTTTTACCAACTAAAAAACAAGATTGAAGAAAATGAACATTGAACTGACAAAGACACAACGGCTGCTGCTTTGCGGCGGTCTGATTGGCTTGGCATCGCTGATGCTGCAAGCCTGCGAAACGGTAATGAAGGAAAACGAAGACGTCCGCGAGAAGATTTGCGGCAACTGGCAGAGTGCGGAGGCGGGACCCGACATACTGGTGTACAAGGAGGGTGAACACTACAAGGTGACGCTGTTCCGGCGGTCGGGCGTGCGCCGCAGGCTGAAGCCGGAAACCTACCTGCTCCAGCGGGAGGAGAACGGCAACCTCTACATGAACACGGGCTTCCGCATCGACGTGGCGTACAACGAGGAAACGGACGTGCTGACCTTCTCGCCGAACGGCGACTACATCCGGGTAAATATGGAGGACGCTTCGGACGGCGAAAAGAAGGAAGGACAATAAAAAACTAATGTACCACTAAATCCAACGTGAATGAGAATGAAACAGAAACTGAAAATGCCGCTGATAGCGGTCTGCCTGTGCCTCACGGGTGCGGGCACGGCAAACGCCCAGTGGGTGGTGTCCGACCCCGGCAACCTCGCCCAGAGCATCATCAACTCCGCCAAGGAGATGGTGGAGACGGCGGGCACGAAGGCGAACACCCTGAACGGCTTTCTGGAAACGCAAAAGATTTTCCAGCAGGGAAAGAAGTATTACGACGCGCTGAAATCCGTGCATGACGTGGTGAAGGGCGGCGTGAAAGTATCGAAAAGCATAGGGCTGGTGATGGAAATCTCGGAGATATACGTGGACAACTACCAGCGTATGCTCTCGGACGAGAACTACACGCCGGAGGAGCTTGCCGCCATCTCGTCGGGCTACGCCATGCTGATAGACGAAAGCTCGGACGTGCTGCAAGACCTGAAGAACGTGGTGAACGTCACAGGGATGTCGCTCTCGGACGCGGAACGGCTGGCAATCATCGACAACGCCTACCGCAGCCTGATGAACTACCGCAACCTCGTGCGCTACTACACGGGCAAGACCATCTCGGTGAGCTACCTGCGGGCAAGAAAGAAGAACGACATGGACCGGGTGATGTCGCTGTACGGAACGGCTAACGAAAGGTACTGGTAGCCTATGGGAGAGTTCGACAACCTTCACCAGATACTCCTTTCGCTCTACGACGAGATGATGCCGCTTTGCGCGGACATGACGGGCGTGGCGAAAGGGCTTGCCGGGCTGGGCGCACTGTTCTACGTGGCGATGCGCGTATGGCAGTCGCTTGCACGAGCCGAAGCGATAGACGTGTACCCGCTGCTGAGACCTTTTGCATTAGGTCTGTGCATCCTGTTCTTCCCGACCATCGTATTGGGCACGATGAACAGCGTGCTGAGTCCCATCGTGCAGGGCGTACACGGGATTCTCGAAGAGCAGACCTTCGACATGAACGAGTACCGGGAGCAGAAGGACAAACTGGAGTACGAGGCGCTGATGCGCAACCCGGAAACCGCCTACCTCGCCTCGGATGAGGAGTTTGACCGGCAGCTGGACGAGCTGGGCTGGTCGCCCTCGGATCTCGTGACGATGACGGGGATGTACATGGACCGGGCGGCGTACAACATCAAGAAAAGCGTGCGTGACTGGTTCCGCGAACTGCTTGAACTGATGTTCGCCGCAGCCGCACTCATCATCGACACGCTACGGACGTTCTTCCTCGTAGTGCTCAGCATCTTGGGACCGATAGCCTTCGCCTTCTCCGTGTGGGACGGCTTCCACTCGACGCTCTCGGCGTGGTTCAGCCGCTACATACAGATTTACCTCTGGCTTCCGGTGTCCGACCTGTTCAGTACCATACTGGCGAAAATCCAGATTCTGATGCTCCAGCAGGACATCGAGCGTATGCAGACCGACCCAAACTTTTCGCTGGATGCAAGCGACGGGGTGTACATCGTGTTCCTTATCATCGGCATCGTGGGCTATTTCACCATACCGACGGTGGCGGGCTGGATTATCCAAGCCGGTGGCGGCATCGGCAGCTACAACAAGAACATCGGAACCGCCGGGGCTTTGGGCGGCAGCGTGGCAGGTGCAGCCGCAGGAAACGTGGCGGGGCGTGCCGGGAAGCTCATCAAGGGAACGGCAGGAAAGGTGTTCAAGAGGTAACAGCCGGAACAGTCGAAGTGGCACATTGGGGTTGCCTATGTGCCACTCTGACCTCCCCGAAGTGCCACTTCGGAAAAAGGATACCGAAACATGATTTTACAAACAGAAAAAGAAAGACGAAAAGAAAAATGGAATTCAAATCACTAAAGAACATCGAGACGAGTTTCCGGCAGATACGTCTGTTCGGCATCGTCTATACGGCAGCCTGCGCCCTCGTGGTGGTCTGCTCGGTTGTGTGCGCCTTCCGCTTCGCCGAGGCACAGCGGCAGAAGATATACGTCCTCGACGGGGCAAGAGCCTGATGCTCGCGCTCTCGCAGGACCTGTCGCAGAACCGTCCGGCGGAAGCGAGGGAACACGTGCGCCGTTTCCATGAGCTGTTTTTCACGCTCTCGCCGGAGAAAAGCGCGATAGAGCACAACGTGAAGCGTGCCCTGCTCCTGGCGGACAAGAGCGCGTATAACTACTACGCCGACTTCGCCGAAAAAGGCTTCTACAACCGCATCATCGCTGGCAACATCAACCAAGTGCTTCAAGTGGACAGCGTGGTGTGCAACTTTGACCGCTACCCCTACGAGGCGAGGACATACGCAAGGCAGATGATTATCCGCGAGAGCAACGTGACGGAACGCACGCTTGTGACCGCCTGCCGCCTGCTCAACGCGAGCCGCTCGGACGATAATCCGAACGGATTTACCATCGAGGGCTTCACGGTGCTGGAGAACAAGGACATCCGGACCATAGAAAGATGATGCGCGTATGGGAAAGATGAAAACTCTGATTGAAGGCTTGAAAGGCGGGGTACGCAGGAAACTGGAAGCCCTGCCGCCGAAGGCGCGTCTGGGGATAGTCCTCACGGCATTTGCCCTCTTCGCCGTCCTTTGCCTGTACATGACCGTCACCGCCATCGCCGGTTTCGGCAAGGGGAACGGGGCAATGGAGATACGGCACATCGAGAAATTGGACCTGCCTGTGCAGGAGAATATGAACCTATATAATAATGTATATGGAAAAGGAACAGAAGAAGAATGAACAGAAAGAGAAGAAGCCGCTGACCGAACAGCAGCGGCAGCAACGCAAGAAGATGCTGGTCTATCCGCTGATGGGACTGCTGTTCCTGGGCTGCATGTGGCTCATCTTCGCACCGTCCTCCGAGGACAAGGAGAAGGCAAAGCAGGGTCAGGGATTCAACACGGACATGCCCCTGCCCGAAGATTCGAAAATCATCGGTGACAAGGCGAAAGCCTACGAGCAGTTGCAGTTGGAGAACCGGCAGAAAGAACGCCGGGGCATGGTGGGCGACCTGTCCTCGTTCTGGCACGACGGCGCGGAAAAGCCGGACACGGCGGCTGCATCGGACGACTACCGCCTGACACAGACGGAACCGTCCGAAAATGAGCGTGCCGATAAGCAACAGGCGGGCATACGCACCTCCGCTGCCGCCTACGAGCGGCTAAACACTTCGCTGGGCACGTTCTACGAGCCGCCGAAGGAGGACCGGGAAAAGGAGGAGCTTCGGGAACGCATCGACGAACTGGAAGCCATGCTGATGGCGCAGGAGGGCAAGCCGTCCTCAATGGAGGAACAGGTCGCGCTCTTGGAAAAGTCCTACGAACTGGCGGCAAGATACCAGAACGGGAAGGGCAATGCCGGGCAGACCGCACAGCCCGAAGGGACGGAAACATCCGCCAAGTCTGACGAAAGGAGCATGAAGGCTGAACCGGTAAGCGGGGTGCGTCCGGCAGTGGTATCCGCCTTGCCGCAGCCCATGACGGACTCGGCTTTCATCGCGGACTACGCGGGTGAACGGAACTACGGCTTCCACACCGCCATCGGCACGGCGGAAGCGCCGGAAAAGAACACCATCGCCGCCTGCGTGCAGGGCGACCAGACCCTCACGGACGGGCAGACGGTGAAGCTCCGGCTGCTGGAGCCGATGCGCGTGTCGGGGCGCGTCATCCCCCGGAACACGCTCCTTGTGGGCGCGGCACGGTTGCAGGGCGAAAGGCTCGGCATCGGCATCATCTCGCTGGAACACGGGGGAAACATCATCCCGGTGGAATTGGAGGTGTACGACAGCGACGGACAGGCGGGCATCTTCATCCCCGGCTCGATGGAGATAGACGCGGCAAAGGAAATCGGGGCGAACATGGGCAGCTCGCTCGGCAGCAGCATCAACATATCGACCGACGCGGGGGCGCAGCTCGCCTCCGACTTGGGGCGAGGGGCGATACAGGGCATCTCGCAGTACATCTCGAAAAGGATGCGCACGGTCAAGGTACATCTGAAGTCAGGGTACAGGGTATTGCTCTACCAAAAAAAGGAATGAACAGTCCAAAAACATAAAGGCGAAAAAAGAAAAATAATCAACAAACTAATTTTTATTTACCACTAAATCCAACGTAAAATGAGTATCAAGAAAGTAATGACAATGTTTGCCCTGCTGATGGGCATCGCCTGTGCGAGCTACGCGCAGGGAGTGACGAACGACAGCACCGCCAAGGAGGACGGTCTGGAACTGGTGAAGGACGTCTATCCGCAGACGGAAGAGGACGGCGACCTGTACCACGGTCTGACGAAGAAGCTGATGTTCGACCGCATGATACCGCCGCACGGTCTGGAAGTCACGTATGACAAGACCGTCCACATCCTGTTTCCGGCGGCGGTGCGCTACGTGGACTTGGGTTCGCCCAACCTGATAGCGGGCAAGGCGGACGGTGCGGAGAACGTCATCCGTGTGAAGGCGACGGTCAAGAATTTCCGCAACGAGACGAACATGAGCGTCATCACGGAGGACGGGTCATTTTACACATTTAATGTGAAATACGCCGATGAGCCGCTTATCCTGAACGTGGAAATGAAGGACTTTATCCACGACGGCAGCACGGTGAACCGACCGAACAACGCGCAGGAAATCTACCTGAAGGAACTGGGCAGCGAAAGCCCGATGCTGGTACACCTCATCATGAAGTCGCTGCACAAGGAGGACAAGCGCAAGGTGAAGCACATCGGCTGCAAGCGTTTCGGCATCCAGTACCTGCTGAAAGGGATTTATGTCCACAATGACCTGCTGTATTTCTACACGGAGATAAAGAACCAAAGCAATGTGCCGTTTGACGTGGACTACATCACGTTCAAGATTGTGGACAAGAAGGTGGCGAAGCGTACCGCCATGCAGGAACAGGTGCTGTTCCCGCTCCGCGCCTACAACTACGCCGTCCGTGTAGCCGGGAAACAGTCCGAACGCACGGTGTTCTGCCTTCCGAAGTTCACCATCCCCGACGGCAAACAGCTCGTGGTGGAGATGAACGAGAAGGACGGCGGACGCCACCAGACGTTTACCGTGGAGAACGAGGACTTGGTACAGGCTGAAACCATCAACGAGCTGCGTGTGCGATGAAAGCGAGAGTCCTTTTCCTTGTAACGCTTCTGTCCGTCCTTTTCATGGGACGGGCGGAAGCCCAGCGGTGCCTGCCGAAGATGCGGGGCATCGAACTGAAAGCCGGGCTGAACGGGGCGGACGGCTATGTGCTGGGAGCCACGCTGTCAAGCTACGCGAAAGGCGGGAACAAGTGGGTGTACGGGGTGGAATATCTGCAAACCAACCATGATTATAGGAGTACGACCATCCCTGCGGCGCAGTTCACGGCGGAGGGCGGTTTCTACTACAACTTCCTGTCGGACGCGAAAAAGGTGGTGTTCCTCTATGCGGGCGCGTCAGCCCTTGCCGGGTACGAAACGGTGAACTGGGGCGAAAAGACGCTGTACGACGGGGCAAGGCTGAACAACGGGGATGCCTTTGTCTATGGCTGCGCCGCCACGCTGGACATGGAGGTGTACCTCGCGGACTTCATCGCGCTGACGGCTTCGCTCAGGGAGCGTTTCCTTTGGGGCGGCAGCATGGGCGTGTGCCATACGGAGTACGGGATAGGCGTGAAATTCATCATTAACTGACGGATGCCTATGGACATAGAAGCGATGAAACGGTTTCCCATAGAGGACTTCCTTGCACGGCTGGGGCATCACCCGGTGCAAAGGCGTGCCAATGCAATTTGGTACAGGTCGCCTTACCGGGAGGAGAAGACGCCTTCTTTCAAGGTGAACCCGGAGAAAAACCTCTGGTTTGACTTCGGCGAAGGCAAGGGCGGCAACATCTTCGCCCTTGCCGGGGAGTTCATCAAGACGGGCGACTTCCTCACGCAAGCGAGGTATGTGGCGGAAGTGGCGGGTATGCCGGCACAGGACTATGGACCGCAAAAAGCCGTTGATACGCACCGTTCCAACGGGCACAGCTTCGAGGATGTAGAGGTGCTGCCTTTACAGAACTGGGCGCTGCTCCATTACCTGCAAGAGAGGGGCATACCGTCCGCCGTCGCCATTGCGAACTGCAAGGAGATGCGCTACACCACGCACGGCAAGCGGTATTTCGCCGTGGCTTTCGGTAACGAAGGCGGCGGCTACGAGATACGCAACCCGTTCTTCAAGGGCTGCGTGCCGCCGAAGGACGTGACCCTGCTGTCGGTCGGCTCGGATGCCTGCAACGTGTATGAGGGTTTTATGGACTACCTTTCCGCCCGTGCGCTGGGCATCGGCGGCAGGGAGGACCACCTCGTGCTCAATTCGGTGTCCAATGTGGCGAGGGCGTACAGGCATCTGGACGGCTACGGAAGGGTGCAATGCTATCTTGACAACGACGAAGCCGGGTGGCGGACATTGGAAACCCTGCGCACACGCTACGGCGAAAGGGTGTCGGACTGCTCCGGCATATACAACGGATGCAAGGACCTGAACGAGTACCTGCAAAGCCGCCTGAAACAAAACGAGAAAAATAACAGGAACATCAGACTTAAAATGTAATGATTATGAACATGAATAAATTGAACAACAGACAAAAAGTGAGAAGAAACATAGTGAGAACCTTTGCTGCCCTCTGTGTGGGTATGCTCTCCATTGGCTTCACCGCCTGCGACGACAAATTGGACGTGACGCAAGCCTACCCGTTTACGGTGGAGACCATGCCCGTGCCGAAGGAACTGGCGCAGGGCGAGACGGCGGAGATACGCTGCGAGCTGGTACGTGAGGGCGAGTTTGACGGGGCGGTCTATACCATCCGCTATTTCCAGTACGACGGGGAAGGCACGTTGAAGCTGGACAACGGCCTGGTTTTCCGACCCAACGACCGCTACCTGTTGGAGAATGAAAAGTTCCGCCTGTACTACACTTCGGAGTGCGACGAATCGCAGAGCCTGACCATCACGGTGGAGGATAATTTCGGCAATGCCTTCGAGTGGGAAGTCGAGTTCAACAACGACACGGATGAGGACGTGGCAGTATCGGACACCTTGAACGTCAGCCGATGATGCGCATGGCGTTGCTCCTGCTGCTGGCGGCTGCCCTCTGTGGCAGTCTGCCGGCACAGAATATGGAGGAAACAGCACGGCTGCTGGCTCTGTTCAACAGCCACCCGAAAGCGGACATAGCCGTCGAGCTGATAAAGAAATACGAGGGGCTTCATGATCGTTCGGATTTCCCTTACTATGGTTACGGGCATAAAAGGTTGCCAAAGGAAAAGCTGTCCTACGACATGACGGAGGAAGAAGCCGAAGCCCTGCTCCGCAAGGACTTGGCGGTGCGTTACAGGCTGTTCCGCAACTATAAGAAGGACGCCTTGCTCCTGACCGTCCTAAGCTACAATGTCGGTCAAGGGGTACTGCTCGGTCATGGCAGGTACCCGAAAAGCAGACTCATCCGCAAGCTGGAAGCCGGAAACAGGGACATTTATCGTGAATACGTCGCCTACTGCCGGTACAAGGGCAAGCCCGTCCGCTCGATAGAGCGGCGGCGCAAAATGGAGTTCCTGCTGCTGTATGAGCCGTGAGGCTATGGTTGGCTGTACAACAAACAAAATCCGATGGTGCCTTTTGTGGCTTCATCGGATTTTTCCATATTATCGAAGATGGAAAGTAACGGTTTCTTTGCTACTTTCTTATCCGCCTGTCCTGCTCATGAAAGAAAGTAGCGGGCGGCAATTCCTGCCACCCGCCAAAGGGTCATCCTGCCATTATACGCTTCTGTATGCGTTCAAGGGTACGCTCGGCAATGGGGCGTGTGTCCTTTGTCCAAAGGTCATAGTCATGCACGGATATTCCCACGCTCCGCAGGTCACGGATATAGCCGGACACATAGTCTCCCGAAGGGAGGTAAACGAACTGCATCCATGCGTCCTTGCCGTCTGTCAGTATAAAATAGTATTTCATGATGCCTTCTCTTTTAATGGTGTTGGAAGTGTGGGCGGTGGTATCCACCGCCACGCACTCAAAATTCTCTCATATCAGCGATAGTCGTACAGTGTGTGAGCCATTCCTTTACGCAGGGCATGTTGTATTCGGAAGTGATGACTGCCGTATGCTCGTTTATTTGCGTGAACCTCGTACTTTCATAGTCCTCCACCCATCCTTTGAGGGTGTCAGTTCCCCATGCGTCCGCATCGGCAAACATTCTGTCCAACACACAAATGGGGTCGCTGTATGTCACAATCAGCGTGTCATAGCCTGCTGTCATAGCCTGTCCTCCTTCGTTTTAATCCATTCGTCACGTAACCGCCTGCACTCGTCCAGCGTGGGCTTCACGCAGGAGAACAACTCTCCGTCCGTATGGCGGTAGTCGTATTGCACGAAAGTGCGCCTTTTCCTGCCGATACTCATTTGGAAACTCTCGTATTTCTCCGTTCCTGCCGCTTGGCAGGTGCTTACTCCGTTAATGGTCATTCTCGTTGTCATAGCCTTATCAATTAAAATTCAACAATCAGTAGTCTGTTCTCCAAACATTGGTCGGGGTCGGATGCCTTCTTCTGCGTCACCCATAAATGGTGTGCGCCATACCCAAAGGCGAAAAGGACATTGAAAAGTTCCTTTCGGGCGAACACCTCCATTACACCCCTTACATCCTGCTCGTTCTTTGTCAGCACAAGCGTGTTCAACAGTTCAAGGAACATTTTGGGCAGTTCCTCGTGCCATCCGAAAACCATATTTTCTATTTTCACTTCCATATCATTAACTATTAGTTTGTTATACGATTATGCCACCTGCTTCATCCGCTGCCGTATCTGCTCGGCATTGTCCTCCACCAACTTGATGATGCGGTCGTGGTATTCGGTGTTGGAGTTGCATACGCCACGGCTCTGCACCACTTTCAACGTCTGTAAGTCCACCTCCACCGTTTCGATGCGCTCTCCGTCAATCCGTGCGGACAGTATCAGAGAGTTTTCATCATTGTAATAAGCATTGGTATAGACGCAATGGTGCATGGCTTTCCCTTCCTCGTAAAACTCGTCCACGCTTTGCAATACCTTTACAATGATAAGTCCGTCCGTCAGTATAAGGTTGAGGAAAGCGGCTTTCTTTCGGATATACTCGTCTTTCTCTTTCGTCATATCCTCCAAACGCTTCCGCTCACGCTCCAACCGCTCGGCTTCCCATATCATGCGCCGCCGTTCCCGTTCACGCTCCAATTGGGCTTGCCGTTTCTCCATATATCTGTCGTGAGCCGCCTTGAGGTCGGTCGGGCAAATGAAATGAGGGTTGCGCAAGTCTTTTCCCAATTTCTCCAACAGATATAGAAGGTCGCACCATAATGAAATGTCGGTTATGGCATATTTGTTCCGCATAGCTATCTTGTACGAGTGCCAACATCTGTCAAGTGCTTGCGGCTTGGAGAGGAAATAGCGCAAATGCTCGATGTTGCCCGACTTCATCAGGGTTTCCGCACGGCTGTCCGAAAGCAATGCAGGGATGAGTTTGGTCGGCACAATGCCATAAAAGTCACCCTTAAAACCGTTTCTGCGTAACGTGTCCGTCACCTTGAATTTAGGGTATATCGGAGAATGGGCGATGTGGTCGTATGCGATGTTGTCCTGCCGGATAGCCATAGGAGAGGCAAAAGAGAAAAGGTCAAGATACCTGCCCCAAATCCGCTGTTTGCCGACAACCGCCATGCGTCCTTCCTTGTTCCACCAGTACTGACCGATTTCAAGTACATAAGGGTCAGCCTTGCAGCCTTTCTCCATCTCCACGAAAAGGAGGTACATACGCAGCACTTGGTATTCCCCACACGTGGTAAGAACGGTGAAGTATTGTTTCTGCTGCACTTTGCGGACATAACTTGTTACCACTTCCAGCCTTGCCCCACATTCGGGGCAAGTGTAGTATTTTGTCTGTTTGTCCATAATCCAGCTATGACCGCAGTCCATGCAGGTGGTGCGTCCTTTGGGCAAACGGTGGGCGTAATGGTCAATGCACTCACGGAAAGCCCAATTCATCTGTGCTTTGGTTATGGGGCGGAGTTTCTTGCTCTGTGCAAGTACCGTTTTCTCGAATTTGTTTCTCGGTTTCATAGGTTCAGAATAATGAGAGTTCAACTTGTTGTACATTTGTCTTTTGGCTCGCCTTAGCCTTGCCTCGGTTCTGCAACTTGCGCAGTTCCTCGGCTTGGTATTGGCGGATGGCTTGCTGCCGTGCTTCCGCCTTTTCCTCGTCAGTCAGTTCTACCGTATGGTTCACGACTACTTGGCATTGCAGTGGCTTGCCCACTTCAATGTCGTCCTCGTCATAGTAGTGGACGGCTTGGGAATAGATTTCACCGTCCGTAAAGCCGTTGTAACCGCTTTTCTGTACCCAATTGAGGATATAGGTCACGCAATCCTCTATGTTCTTGTTAGGCTTGTTGTAATTTGCTGCAAACAGCTTGTCCTCGGCTGCACGTTGTTCCAAATAGGCTTGGATTGTACGCTTGAAATGGTCTGTTGTCTTGTTCATATCGTCAGATTTTAGATGTTGTCATTCGTGTAAAGTATGTCGCAGTCCTCCACTTCGGCTGGAAGTCCGAAAAGGGGATAACGTGAGAAATAGGGCTGTGTGTTGCCTTCTTCGTCCGTAAGGGGTGAGACAACCTGCACGTTCCACTTGCTCTGCCACTCGTCAATCATGCGGATTTCCTCGTCCGTCAGTCCCGTCATGTCACCGTTGATGATGTACCCCAAACTCCATGTGGGTATCTTTTCCGTTGTCCTGTTCATAAGGCTGTCAGTTGAAAAGTGTTCCGTCTGATAAGAATTCATATCCGTTGGCTTCGCAGTCATGCTCGAAGGCTTCCTCATCGATGCAATCCTCAACGTCCCTGCTGCAAAAGCGGAAGAAACTGCCGATGCACTCGTCCATAAGGTCATGCAGGTTCGTATGCTTGTCGGGTGCTTTCAGAAAGTCGTATATGGGCTTCAGGATGTCCATGTCAGCACAATAGCCTGTCAGCACGCAATCCTCGGTTACGGATATGCGGCTTCTGCGTTGTTTGTTGAAGTCCTTTCCGTGCCAATAGGTCTTGGGCTTGAAAAGGCTGTGCCAATAGTTGTTCACGATGAATTTCAATAACCGCACACCGCAAAGTTCTTCCTCTTCCTCGCTGTAATTGGAGGTGAAACGGTAGTAACACGTGCAGCCGTCATATCTCCAATCATATACACGTATGTTGAATATGCCTTCAAAGGCTTTCAGCGTTGCCATGTTCTCGCTCTGCCACGGATATTCATACCCTGCCAACCATCGGTTGTAAGCATTTTCCTTTGCCGTGAATGAAAGCTCGTCCACCTTATAAACATTGTATGTCCTTGTTTCCGTTCTCATAATCTTCTGTCTTAAAGGGTCGTCAAATGGTTTCTTTCAAAATCTCTCTCCAATAGACTGGCTCTACCTCGCTTAAAAGAAAGTCTATGAAATCCTTTCTTGCATCCTTGCACAACTCCTTGTACATTTCTCGGAATGTGCTGAAATTGCCGTTGATGTACGTTTCCACCATATACTCAAAGATGTTGTCCACCTCGTAAAACCTGCATTGCTGCGCTGCCGTCTTGCTGTTTCTTTTTGCCATATCCTTATGAATTAAAGGGTTAATAACCAAATGAATGTCCAAATAATTGTCACTATTGAAAGTAGTGCGGTGAGGATGCCGAACATGAAGTTCAACACGCCCAATAGGATTTCCCCTGCGATGCCTACCGCCAAACCTCCTGCGCAAAGGGTAATGCCCCATGCCGCTCTCGCTACTGCGGACAATACTTTCCGCAAAGCCTTTCCGATGTCGTTCAATGTCATTCTCATATCTTCCAATTTTTAAGTTGTTTTTATTTGTCTTACTCGGATGGGGAGGTCGGGTCGAGTCCTTTTTCTTTTCGCCTCTCCGTATGTCCGATGTTTCCTTGTGACGTCTTCCGACCGCGCATCGGTCGTTTTCGTTTCGGGGGCCATGCAAAGGTTAGGGAGTAGGTTCAGCAAATTTTTTCGACAGAATACTACCTGAGCTTGCGAAGTGTGGAGATTGTGGCTAAAAAATTTGTGTTCCTAATCCCGTCTTTACCTTTGCCCCTGCAACGAAAATGACCCACTGATGCCGTCTGGAATGGCGGCATGGGAATATCGGCATACTTGCTGGAGAGGCGGGAAGGAAAAGGGGAAGCATAGAGGATGGCGCAATGCGCCACGGGGAAGTTCAAAGGGCGGCGCAACGGACAAGGGGAAAGCCCCGCTTTCCTGCCGCCGTGACAGAAGTCCTGCAACCGTCATTGTCATGCGTGCATGGCTTGCGGTTGCAAGTTTTCTGCCGACGGCACATGTCTTCAAACGGTCTTGTCTGCCATGCCCGGTTTGGCAAAAGCATGGCAAGACGGTTTGAGGACAGGGAAGACATGACAGCCGGAAATAGTCGCAGGTGCAGATTCACGCTTGCCGTGCCCTGCATCCGGTGGCATTTCGGCTGCCAAAAGAAGACGAGAAAAAGAAAATGGATAAAACGGACTTGTCCGTTTTGCACAAGCATATAAAAGAAGTGCCCACGACGATGGCGGTGTCACTTGTGACATTGTGGTCGTCGTGGGCTTTTCTTTGCTTGTGCCGTTTCTGAAATGGGCTTACGCACATCAAGCCGGAAGCCGTTTTCAGAACGAGGTAACAGTAATATCCCTAAAAAATAGGTAATGATTTGGTGCTATGGGATAAAAAATGTATCTTTGCAAATACGAAAGAGTTGTTTGAATCTATGAGGTAAACCGCAGCAAGTCAGAGCGTTCTGAATGTCGCTAAATCGTTACCTAAAATCTCACACTCTTCAATTCCATTCTGTGTATCAATCAGATACAGCTTTTTTAATTATCCGCTGCAAAGATAATCTTTTTTCAGTCTCTTGAAGGGTATTCTCAGTATTTCCTATGGGCAGGATGTTTTTAAATGGGGTATGAAATGTTGTAGGATGCGATGGAAGTCTTGCGTGAAACAGGAGAATCATTACTTTTGCGTGACTTTAATCTGATAGGATATGAAACGAATATGGATTTGCCTGCTTTGGCTGGCTTGCCTTTGCCCCATGTATGGGCAAGGGCTTCGGATATTGTTTATCGGCGATTCTATTACCGACGGGAATTGGGGAAATAGCGATGGAAGTGCGATGCCTTCCGCCGGACGGAACTTGTGGGACATGAACCACATCTACGGAAGCGGGTACATGTATCTGTGTGCCTCGTATTATCAGAGCAAATATCCCGGCAAGGGATACGAGTTCTTCAACCGGGGCATCAGCGGCAATGCGCTTGCCGACCTTGAGAAGCGGTGGGAAGAAGATGCCATAGCCTTGAAGCCCGATATACTTTCTGTATTGGTAGGTACGAACGATATACATTATTATATAGGAGGACCGCACGCCGAGCCTTTCGATACCTTGGGGTGGGAGAAGCGTTACCGTGCCTTGCTCGACCGTTCTTTACGTGCCAATCCCAACCTGAAGCTGGTGCTGGGTGCTCCCTTTACGGCTTTCACGGGTTCGATGAAGGAATCGGAAGGATTTGCCTTGCGTGATAGTCTGGTGCATACCCTTGCCCGCATCGTGAAGCGGATAGCCGTTGAGTACAAGGCGGTGTATTTGCCATACGATGAAATGTTCGAAACCCTCTTGCGTGAAGAACCTTCTTCGCGGGACACATATTGGATATGGGACGGCATTCATCCCACACCTGCAGGACACCGGCGCATGTCGGAGCTTTGGATAAAAGAAGTAGAGCGTGCGGGAATCTTGTGACAAGATGCCGTTTCCGTGCCGGTAAGTTCGCATATATAATCGCCGGCTTGTGCAGGTATCATCATCGGCGCTTGCAAATACGTGCGTGGGCGGATGCTTATATATGTGTTGTAGGGATTGAAAAGTTATTAAATAGGTGAAAAAACAAATCATATCCTATCGGGAAACAAATGCATCCCTCCGTTTTTCATAATATGCAATACATTTGTGGTGCTCTCGATGCAGAAAGCGTATGTGTGCGATTCTATCGGGGCATATAGAATAATGTAATTTTAACTATTAAACAAAGTACCATGAGTAAACACTTATTCAGAAAGTGCACATTCGTGCACATGTGTTTTCTTGCTATGGCGATGCTTCTATGCTTCCCTGCAAGTGGTGTGAACGCCGCTCCGGCTTCACAAGAAAATCTAACTGTTTCGGGTGTTGTTACTTCGGCCGCTGACCAGTTGCCGCTTATCGGCGTCAGCGTTCAGGTGAAGGGAACATCCAATGGTTCTATTACCGACCTCGATGGAAATTATTCGGTCAGTGTAGCTTCCGGCCAGACGTTGGTATTCTCTTACATCGGGTTCAAGACCCAAGAAATTCAAATTACCAATCAGAAAACCTTGAATGTGGTGATGGAAGAAGATTCGGAAACTTTGGATGAAGTAGTCGTAGTAGGTTACGGCGTGCAGAAAAAGAAATTGGTCACCGGTGCCACGGTGCAGGTGAAAGGCGAGACGCTGGCGAAGATGAATACCAACAGCCCCTTGCAGGCGATGCAAGGACAGACGCCGGGTGTGAACATTTCGTCTACCTCTGGTCAGCCGGGCGAATCGATGAAAGTAAGTATCCGTGGTTTGGGTACGGTGGGAAATGCTTCTCCTCTGTATCTGATTGATGGAGTAGGCGGTGATATCTCCACGTTGAATCCGGCCGATATCGAAAGCATCGATGTGTTGAAAGATGCCGCTTCTGCCGCTATCTATGGTGCGCAGGCTGCTAACGGTGTGGTATTGATTACCACCAAGAGCGGTAAGGCAGGCAAGGCGCAGATTTCGTTTGATGCTTACTATGGCTGGCAGACCCAGGCACGTAAGGCGGACATGCTGAACGCGCAGGAGTACATGATGATTATGGACGAACAGGCGGTCAATTCGGGCAATGCGCCCTATGACTGGAGCTCGTACGAGAGCATTTACGATGCCAACGGCAATGTGTATGACACCGACTGGGTAAACTCGATGTTCCAGAACAATGCCCAGACACAGAGCTATACGCTGGGCATTACCGGAGGTTCGGAAACTTCTACTTACGCGATGTCGTTAGGGTATATGAGTCAGGAAGGTATCGTAGGTGGTAAGGACGTATCGAATTACGAACGTTACAACTTCCGTATCAATTCGGAACACAAGCTTTTCAAGGATTCCGACTTGTTGAAGGTAGGAGAGCAGGTCAGCTTCGTTTATAAGATGAACAACGGTATTTCAGTAGGTAATCAATATAATAATACATTGCGTGGTGCGTTCGGTACTTCCCCGTTGGCGCCTATTTATAGCGACAACAACATTTATGATTCACCTTATAACGATACGACCAACTCGGATTGGTATAATGCAGATGGCAACCCTTACGGAAGCATGATGACCAACAGCAATAACGAGAATAAGGACGTGACTTTCTCGGGTAATGTGTATGCCGAATTGCAACCCATTAAGAACTTGAAGTTCCGTACCGTATTCGGTGCTGTATATACAACGAACGAATACCGCAGTTTCTCTCCGTTGTACCAGTTCTCTATTTATAGTTTCAACAATACACGTACCAGTGCTGCCCAAAACATGTCGCACGGCTTGACGATGACATGGACCAATACGGCAACCTACGACTGGACGGTGGGCGAACATGCGTTCAACGCTTTGTTGGGTATGGAAATGAGCCGTTATTCAGGTACTTACCTGAGAGGAACTACCGGTATGTTGCGAGATGGGTTTGATGATTGGGATCATGCGTACCTCGACAACGGTACAGCTACCAGTGCCGATAACGGTTTGGGAGTGGCCGGTCATCCGAATGATGAGACCCGCACTGTTTCTTATTTCGCCCGTTTCGGATGGAACTGGAAAGAAACTTATATGATTAACGCTACGGTACGTACCGACGGTTCTTCCCGTTTCGCTCGTGGAAACCGTTATGGCGTGTTCCCTTCAGTATCGGCAGGTTGGACGATTTCAAACGAAGCTTTTATGGAAGACACACACGATTGGCTGGACTTCTTGAAACTCCGTGTCAGCTGGGGTCAGGTAGGTAATCAGAACATCGACAATTACCAGTACACTGCTCCGATTACTTCCAGCAACACGCATTACATTTTCGGTAATCAGGTAGGTGCAGATGCGCAATCCGGTTTCTGGGGAGCTTATCCCGGCCGTCTTGCCAATGAAGACGTTACGTGGGAAACATCAGAGCAGACCAACATCGGTATCGATGCACGTTTCTTGCGGAGCCGGTTGAGCCTGACCGCTGATTTCTATATCAAGACCACGAAAGACTGGCTGGTAGAAGCTCCGATTCTTGCTACGGCAGGTACGGGCGCTCCGTATATCAATGGCGGTGATGTAAAGAATACCGGTATCGAGTTAGCTTTGACTTGGAACGACCAAATCGGAAGTGATTTCCAGTATAATGTAGGTGTCAACGGTGCGTATAATAAGAATAAGGTGGGAAATATACCGACTGAGGACGGTATCATTCATGGCGATGTGAATATGCTTTATGACAATACTCCAGAATTTTATCGCGCTTCTAACGGTCATCCGATAGGTTATTTCTGGGGATTTGAGACAGCTGGCATATTCCAGAACCAGCAACAGATTGATGATTGGCTTGCAGCCGGAAATGGCGTTTTGCAATCGGATCCGCAACCGGGTGATGTCATTTATGTAGACCAAGACCATAACGGAACTATTGATGATAACGATAAAGTGGATTTAGGTAACGGTACTCCCGACTTTACGTATGGTTTCAATCTCGGTTTCAGTTATAAGAATTTCGACTTTGCATTGAATGCGTACGGTGCGGCAGGTAATCAGATTGTACAGTCATATCGTAATCATGCCAACAGCAAGGCGAACTATACGTCGGCAATCTTGGGGCGTTGGACCGGTGAGGGTACCAGCAACCGCATTCCGCGTGTGACGGATACCAATATCAACTGGCAGTTCTCTGACCTGTATATTCAAGATGGCGATTACTTGCGTATCAGTAATATCACGGTAGGATACGACTTTGCAAAACTTATCAACTTGAAAGCCATCAGTCAGGCACGCCTGTATTTCCAGGTACAGAATGCTTTTACTTTTACCAAGTATAACGGTATGGACCCGGAAATCGGATACGGTACTTCCGACTGGGTATCAGGAGTTGATTTGGGTTATTATCCGCGTCCGCGTACGTTCTTGGTGGGCGTAAATTTGAAATTCTAACGAATCATCTTAAAATTGAAGAATATGAACAACTATAAAATCTATATAATGGCATTGGGGTTGGCTGGAATGGGCTTGGCTTCGTGTACGGCTGATTTCCTGGATGTGGAGTCGAAAGTAGAATCTACTACTGGCAATTTCTATCGGACGGAAAGCGATGCATACCGGGCTTTGATAGGATGCTATGACGGGTGGCAAAGTACGGTTTCGAACGGCACTTCGTTTTATATGGCTTCAGAGCTGATGGCTGACGAGTGTTTTGGAGGGGCTGGCGTTTCGGATGCCCGTAATTATCAGATTATTGACCGTTTCGACCAGACGCAATCTCCTTCTGATTTGAATCTTTTCGAAGGGGATTGGACGGGATATTATGCGGCGGTGTACCGTTGCAATGAACTGATTGCGCATGAAGAACAGATTTCTTGGACAAGTGAGGAGACAAGAGGTACTTACATGGGTGAATGTCGTGCTCTGCGTGCTTTGTGCTATTTCGATATGGTGCGTTTATGGGGGAATATTCCTTTGTTTACCGAACCGGTGAATGAGAACCGACCGCAGGCTGAACCGGATGAAGTATATAATGTCATCTTCAGCGACTTGCTTTATGCGGCTGAAAACATTCCGGCTTCGGCTTATCCGAAGAGCGATGCGGCGAACAACGACGGGCATATCACCCAGTATGCCGCCAAAGCCCTGCTGGCCCGTGTCTATTTGTTCTATACCGGTTATTATGGCAAGGAACCCAGTGTAGAAGGTGTGACCCGTGCTTCTGTGTTGCAAGGTTTGGAAGATGTCATTTCTTCAGGCGAATATGCGTTGGTTCCGCAATTTAAGAACTTGTGGGTGCCCGCTTCCACTTGGTGGGAAGGCGATGCTGCGAGCGGTTATACCCAACATTCTACTTACGCCGGTCGGGGCAATGAAGAAACCGTATTGGCACAGAAGTTTAACTATACTTCTGATTATAACGGAAACAATGATGGAAACCGCTGGCTGGTGAATGTTGGCATTCGTAGTATCAATGTGTATTGGACACCTTACGGAAGAGGTTGGGGCATCTGTACGGTCAATCCGAAAATGTGGACGGCTTACAATACCGGAGATACACGTCGTGAAGCGTCTATGGTGAACCTTTTAAGCGAGGGTATTGCCGAAGACCCGAATTATGAAAACGGTTATAATGACCAGCGTGAATATACAGGCTATACCATTAAGAAATATACTCCGATGTCGAAATGGGAACAGAACGAATCGACCGGTGCATGGGCGTTGACCGATGAAACCACTGGATTGGGAAGCGGGGGCGACTATATGGTTTCCCAATACCAGGACTTTGTGGTAATGCGTTATGCCGATGTGTTGCTCATGGCGGCTGAGTTGGGAAGCTCCAATGCGCAGGAATACTTGAACCAAGTACGCCAGCGTGCCTTTACAGAAGAAGACGAGAACGGCGATTTGGTTTTGTCTACTTACTATCGTCAGGTATCCGTTACGCAGGAAAATATCATGAACGAGCGTATGCTGGAGTTTGCTTTCGAAGGGCAGCGTTACTGGGACTTGCTCCGTCAAGGTGTGGACTATGCCGCTTCTCAAATTGCGGGAAATACATCAGTAGTTAGTGGTGGCAATCCGGATAATGTAAGCGTTACGGCTTCAAATATCACTAGCAAACAAGGTTTGATGCAGATTCCGAACAATCAGATTACCTTGTCGAACGGTGTATTGAAGCAAAATGCAGGTTGGTGAATAATAAGTTTTTGAGTTCTTAAGTTCTTAAGTTTTTAAGTTTTTGAGTTGACGAGGCTTACAAAACTGATAAATTCAAAAACTTAAGAACTAACAAACCATTTTTTAATCGAAACATTATGAATAAACTGATACATACATTGCAAATGGCGCTGCTGGCGATGCTGATGGGTATGACAGCTGCCTGTACGCCCGATTCATACGACTTGGAAGCTCCGGATGTAGCTTCTGAAGATTTGGTAGAAGGCATTGCCTATACCATTACTCACGATTCGGAAAATCCGAATATCGTTTATTTGAGAAGCCTGATGCCTTCCAGTTATCAAGTATGCTGGGAACATCCGCAAGGGCGTGCACAAGGAGCCGAAGTGACTTTGCAGATGCCTTTCGAAGGAGAATACGAAGTGCGTTTCGGTGTGCAGACCCGCGGTGGTGTGGTTTATGGTCCTACTGCGACTTTTACCATTGACAGCTTCTATGCAGGTTTTGTGAATGATGACCTGTGGACGTATCTGACTGGAGGGGTAGATCAGGAGAAAACCTGGATTTTCGATAACGGAGAATACGGATTTGCAGCCGGTGAACTGACATACGCCGATCCTTCGGGTACGGTGACTTGGAACAACTGGACTGCCAATTGGGATCCGGGAGTAGGACATACAGGCGATGATGCCATTTGGGAAAGCACCATGACGTTCAACTTGCAAGGCGGTGCAAATGTGACGGTGTATAATTCTTCATCGGATGAGACTCAGACCGGTACATTTATGTTGAATACCGACTCGCATACCATTACCTTTACCGATTGCGACTTGTTGCACACGCCAAGCTGGAGCGACCGTACGACCAACTGGCGCAGAGACCTGCAACTATTGGAACTGGACGAAAACCACCTGCGTATCGGTGTGATGCGTGACAACAGTGAAGGACCCTGGTGGCTGATATGGAATTTCGTATCGAAAGAATATGCTGACAATTATGTACCCGAAGACCAGCCCGACCCCGAACCTACTTTGCCCGACGGCTGGCAGGATATGGTATCGGAAGTGGTTACCAGTGAAATCAAATGGACCATGTCGGCTGACGTGCCGTTTGACTGGGCTAATCTGGACGGAAGTCTGATGAACAACTTTACCGCAGGCAATTATCCCGACTGGGCTACGGTAGTAGACGGATTGGAAAACCTGAGCATGACACTGAATTCGGCAGATATGACTTATACGTTCGAAATGCCGGACGGAACGACTACCAGCGGTACTTATACCTTGGATGAAGACGGTATCTATACGTTCAGTGCCGGTGTGCCGACTTATCATATCGGTGGCGGTGACATCATGTTCAGTGCTACGGCAGAAAACCAATTGCGTATCTTGAGCATTGAGACGGCAGGAAACAGCGTGATGGGTATGTGGTTAGGAAACCGCAGTACGGAGAAAGACGAATACTTGGCTTACCACTTCTTGCCGAATGCCGGTAGCGGAAGCGGTACGCCGACGGCTACGGAGATTGCCGTAGACAATAGCAAAATTGTTTGTGGGCATCTGGAAGAAGCTACGAATAATTTCCGTATCGAATTGTATAACATGTATGGTTCCACGGCTTCCAACCAACCGTTTGACCCAGCTTCCATTGTGTTCGATTATTCAATGGAGCTGACGTTTACAATCAGTGGACTGACCGGTGCGGCTGCAACCAATGCCTATACCGCCCAACTGATGTGTACAGCTGACGGCTGGTGGCCGTCGGTAGGCGAAGGTCAAGGTACGACAACCGTACAGGGTGACGGTACTTATACGATTCGCTACAGCCCTTCGGCAGCTTACAATGGTGTCATTGTGTTCTGCATTGATTTTCAGGAGATGTTCAGCGATATAGAAAATCCGGATGCCGTAACGGTTACGATTGATAATCTTTCTATTCTGTAATATTTGTGGGCGCAGGTGTATGCGGATAGAACTGCATGGGCCTGCGCCTTTCTACTAATCAATGATTAACCTATGAAAACTATGCGAAATTATCTGACATTATTCTTTCTGTTGCTGACGGGGATAGCCTTGTTTGCTTCTTGTTCGGATGACGAAGGCGGAGGCTATACGGGAGAAACGCAAATTTCTGCTACGGAAATGACTTTCCCTAAATCCGGTGACACACTCACGCTTTCTGTCTTGTCTTCGGTTGAACCACAAGTGACCAGTAATCAGACTTGGTGCAACGTGTCATTCGTGAGTGTAACCGAAAGAGGGACTTATACCTACAATGTAACGGTAGATGCTAATTCGGAAACCGATGACCGCGTGGCTACGCTTTCGGTGGTGGCTGGAAGCTTTACAGCTTCGGTGCAGGTGACACAGACTGCCGGAGACGGTTTGATTGTGGCACAGACTGCATACGATATGCCGGCGGCAGGAGGTGCGCTGAGCATTACGCTGACCACCAATGGCGATTATGCCTATACAATCAATGACTCGTGGATAGCTGAGGCAGAAGTGACCGATGCGCGGGCAATGACGGAATATACCTTGCATTTTACCGTATCTGCCAATCACGGCGCGGAACGCACCGGGACTATTACGTTTACGTTAGGCGACTTGACGGAAACCGTTACTGTAACACAGGCTGCCGGACAGGCTGCAGCCGTGTCGGGAGAAACGCCGTTGGAAATAGCAGCCAGTCTGGGACTGGGATGGAACTTAGGCAATCAGTTGGATGCACATAATAATGGAGTGGCAGATGAGACCTCTTGGGGAAATGCGGCTGCCACGCAAGCCTTGTTTGATGCTTTGGCAAATGCCGGTTTCACTTCTGTCCGTATTCCGGTTACATGGCTGGGACATGTGGGCGAAGCTCCCGATTATACCATCGACGAGACTTACTTGAACCGGGTGGCAGAAGTGGTAGGCTATGCCGAGAGTGCCGGACTGAATGCCATTATCAACATTCACCACGATGGTGTGAACAGCCAGTATTGGCTGGATATCAAGGATGCGGCAACGGATGAGACGGTCAATAGTGCGGTAAAGGCACAGCTGGCTGCCATGTGGACCCAAATAGCCAACCGATTTGCAGACAAAGGAAACTTCCTGGTGTTCGAAGCCATGAACGAAATCCATGACGGAAGTTGGGGCTGGGGAGACAACCGTACGGATGGCGGCAGACAATATGCCGTACTGAATGAATGGAATCAGGTGTTTGTAGATGCCGTGCGTGCTACGGGTGGAAACAACCAGACCCGTTACCTGGGCGTGCCGGGGTATGTGACAAACATCGACCTGACGGTAGAAAACTTTGTCTTGCCGCAGGATGTGGTGGATAACCGGCTGATGGTAGCCGTTCACTTTTACGACCCGATAGACTATACCGAGAATGCCGACAATATTTATTCGCAATGGGGGCATACCGCAGACCCGTCGCTGAAAGCGGATTGGGGTGATGAAGACAATGTGACCGGACAGTTTGCCAAGATGAAAGAAACGTTCATCGACCAAGGTATTCCTGCCTATATCGGCGAGATGGGATGCGTACACCGTGCGGATGACTTGTCGGAATCGTTCCGTTTGTATTACTTGGAATATGTATGTAAGGCAGCGAAAGATTATGGGATGCCTCCATTTTATTGGGATGCAGGAGGAGACGGAACCGGAACACAATCATGGGCACTTTTCAATCACGCTACAGGCGAGATGCTGAATAATGCTCAGGAAGTGATTGACGTGATGAAACGGGGCATCTTTACCGAGGATGCATCATACACCTTGCAGTCGGTATACGACAGTGCGCCGCAATGAGAAGTTTGCTGATTTTATACCTGCGTGTTTCAGCATAGATATGCTGAGATTTATAGGCAGAGGCAGATTGTGAAGTCTGCCTCTGTTTTTTATGTCCGTATTCAATGGGCATGCATAGAATAAAAAATTTGAATATCCGCATTTCACCCAATTGCCTTGTAGGGGCGTATCGCATACGCCCTGAAAACATTCACGTGGATTAGTTGGCGTATTCGGGCGTATGCGATACGCCCCTACATGGGATGTTTGCGGATATTCAACATGAATATATTGCTTTGTCGGGAGTGTATTCCTCATCCGTTTTTTATTTCTCCTCGGAACAGTCGTTTCCGTATTTGGATTACATTATCGTTTCATCCAGCTTCTATTTATGGTTTTCATATGAAAACCGTACGGTTTCCATATCGAGAACGTACGGTTTCCAATTCAAAACCATACGGTTTTGATATCGAGAACGTAAAAGTATGCTTTCTGGAAAAACAATATGACTTACATGCAAAACCAAATGGTTTCTTTATATCGTTCATTCTAAGATAGGGACATTGATTTCTTCGTTTGATTCGTTCCATTCGTCAACGGTGAAGCTGCCCGAATCTTCTTCTTCCAAGATATTGCCGATGCTGATAGCAAGTGTCAACTTGTTATTGGCTTCCAGTGGGGCATTCAGTGTTTGTTTGAATGTCTTGACCTTTCCGTTGGTCAATGTGATGAAGACTTGGAGTTCGGGTGTGCCGAAAGAAGGGAATAGCATCACGGTGCCGTTGCTCATTTCTGTATTGTCATCGGAGCGGACCAGCGGGAAAGCTACTGTGCAGGATTTGCCTTCGGGTTGGGCTGAATAGAAGTTTAACTTTTCAGCAATACGTGTTACGCGTACTTCTACGTTTGTGATACTATTGCTTAGTGCATTTCCGTTGTTCCCTTTTAAGGTTACTTTCAATCCGCTCACTACCCGGTGCAGGTCTGCGTCCAGGTCTTCTGTCCCGACATTTACCGGGCGGCGGGCATGCACGAGGTCGAAAGTGGGATAATAGGTCGTGTCATTGGAAATGGCAAGCAGGCTGAAGTCTTGTTGGGTAAAGTCTTCACCGATGCTGTAGTTGGGTTCTCGTACATTCGGATAAGCGTAAATGGGTTCGGTATACTGAGGCGTACCCCAATAAATCATGTCGTATGTACCGGCAGGCAGGCTTACTTCCTGGTTGTTTGCATTGGGATAAACGGAACCGTCTTTGATGAAATAATATCCATGGAAGGGTGTCAGTTTCTGGTTTACATAATTTCCATAATAAATGGATGTGCTTTCGTTGCAGGGAGCTACGCTCAGTACTCCTGTAAAAGGTTTGTTCCCGTCACGGGTGAATATGCCCATGTACATGGCAGGACTGATCAGGTCGGATGTTGGGTTTTCGGGTGCTACCGGAGTGTCATCGTTGTGGCAGCTTGTCACGAATAGGGCAAGTACTGTCAAGAATGCTAATTTTTTCATTACTTATTGGTTTTTAATTGGTTCTATAGATAGAACACGCCGGTTGTCCCTTTTGTTCTTACAGCAGGAAGAAAATGTCCGAAAGCCTGTGTCTTTTGCTGTTGCCTTCATGTCTGTGGACTATGATACGCTCCTGCAAAAAACGCTTTGACGATATTCACAGTCCATTTCTGGTTGGCTATAATCTATTGCATTTTATAAAATATATCATTACCTTTGTTGCAAACCCTAATTAACTACGTACATGAGATATTTGGACCCTAAAGCCGACCTGACTTTCAAGAAAGTTTTCGGCGAACACCCCGACTTGGTCATCAGCCTGCTCAATGCCTTGCTGCCTTTTGATGAGCCCGAAGAGGAGATTGCGGAAATCGAATACCTGACACCGGAACTGGTGCCGGAAACGCCGCTGAAAAAGAACAGCATCGTAGACGTGCGCTGCAAAGACAAAATGGGCAGGCAGTTTCTGGTAGAGATGCAGATGCTTTGGTCTCCTGCATTCATGCAGCGCGTGTTGTTCAACGCTTCGAAGGCATACGTGCGCCAGCTTGGAGGCAGAGAGAGCAAATACGAACTGCTCCAGCCCGTGTATTCGCTTAACTTGGTGAATGACATCTTCCTGCCGGATGTGCCGGAGGCTTACCACGACTATAAAATCGTGCAGGTGGAACATACTGACAAGGTGATTGAAGGGCTGAGGTTTATCTTCGTAGAACTTCCAAAATTCAAGCCACAAGATTTCAAAGGCAAGAAAATGGCGGTACTTTGGTTGCGGTATCTGACGGAAATAGACGAGCATACGCGGCAAGCCCCCAAAGAGTTATTAGAGAATCCGGAAATCAGTAAGGCGGTGACGCAAATCGAAGAATCCGCCTTCAGCGATGCCCAACTGTGGTGGTATGATGACTTTTGGGATGCCGTGCGTGTGGAAAATACCTTGATAAGTGATGCTTTGCGGGAAGGCAGGCAAAAGGGCATGGAAGAAGGCAGGCAAGAAGGCATACAGGAAGGCATCCGACAAAACAACATCCAAAATGCCCGTGGCATGAAAGCAGAAGGTATCCCGACGGGAACCATCGCTAAAATCACCGGACTTTCGCCGGATGAAATTGAGAAATTGTAATCAATCTAAACTTACGCGGCAATACCTGCCACACATAAATAAAGCAGCTAATCCGCAAGGGCTGGCTGCTTTATTTTGATGTAAGAAGACTATTTCTTTTGATAGATATTCATCACACATGCCGCATAAAATTCTCGCCCCAGAAATGATATGCTAACTTCTCTAGTATATTGTTTACCGACGCCAAAATTTCCGGTAGCAGGTAAATCTTCTATTTCCATATTAAACTTATGTTCTGGCCAATATTCTGAAAAATCAATACGCCGTCCATCTATAACCAAAAATTGATCATAACATCTGATGAACACTCTTACTCTATACAACGGTTGGTACTGATTATTGTAACACTAAAATATTATTTAGATTTGCTACTTCTACTGTTGAAGTCAAGATTTTAAAACCTTCAAAATTTCCACCTTCTGTTGCTCCTTCTATGGAAATAAGCACTACTACCATCAGCAATATGTATCTTCTACTTCTTCAACAGGAGAATTTTTCTGCGAGGTCTGTGCTCCATAATTGGTAAATAGCAGATGTGCGTGTAGCCCAATAATAATCCGTAAATTGGCTGGTTGTAAGTGCATGTCAGCTGTATATGTTTTAAATGAAAGAGCCGTGGCTTCTTATTTAGAAAAAAACGGGTGCGCTTGCTTTTTTCTCGTTTTTTTGTTTCTTTTGTAATCGAAAACAAACAAAGCCTTTCATCTTATTATGCTGAAAAAACAGATTCTTATTGCATTGTTTATTATACTGGCATGTGCCGGAGGTCGTGCACACCGCTATATGTTCAAGCATTTGGAAGTAGCCGACGGGCTTTCCAGCAATACGGTTTATTCTATTTATCAGGATCGGGACGGATTTATGTGGTTCGGTACGCGGAACGGGTTGAACCGCTATGACGGGTATACTTTCCGCGTGTTCCGGCATTTGAATAATGACCCGTATTCGTTGCCCGATAATGTGGTAGCGAATATTTGTGAGAGTCCCGAAGGCATGTTTTGGGTAAAGACTGAGCGTGGATATGCTTTGTTTGAGAAAGATAAGGGGGTTTTTGTCAATGATTTGAGTGGTTTCATGAAACAATTGGGCAGCAACGCTAAAAATCCAATGTCTGTCTATGTGGACAAGAAAGGATATACGTGGTTGTATGTTGCCGGAGAGGGGTGTTACCGGTATAAGCAGGGAGAAAAGCCGAAAGTCTTTGTATTGCGGGAAAACGGCTTGCCTGTATCGGGTATCAGTGTGGTGGGAGAGTGCCGTGACGGGATTTTGTTGTTGTATGATAATGGGTTGCTGGTCTGCATCGGGCGTGACGAACTGGATCTGAAATGGAAAAGAGATGATATACCGGCTCAACTTCCGAAGGGGAAATACGTTCAGTTTTCGCTTTTTACGGATGCTGATGATTGCGTATGGATATATAGCGTAACGGGTTTGTGGGTATATGATGTGGCAACCGGACGCTGGCGTGATGATTTGGCCGCTCACTGGAAACATCAGACAGACTTTGTACATGCGGTGACGCAGGATAAGACCGGATGCATTTGGCTGGCAAAGGAATATAAAGGCATTGACGTGTTCGACAAAAAGACTGGCGAGGTCGTGAATCTGACAAATCATGCAGACGATGAACGTAGCTTGTGCCATAATACGGTGTATCAGCTTTATGTCGACCGTAACGGTTTGGTATGGGCAGGTACTTACAAGAAAGGCCTTTCGTATTACGGAGAAAGTATTTTCAAGTTTCATTTCCAGTCTTTGGGCGATATTACGTGCATCGAACAGGAAGATGCGCATCGGTTGTGGCTGGGAACCAACGATGACGGGTTGCTTTTATGGAATGTCAAGACACGCAAGTTTGAGGAATATGGTTCCCGGCGGATTGATTCGAATCCGATTGTTGCACTGCTGAAAGCACGTGACGGGAAATTATGGGCTGGCACTTTCAATGGCGGATTGTATTGTCTGGATAAGGGAAAGACAGTCCGGTATACCATGGCGGATGGCTTGTCGAGTAACAATGTCTGGGACTTGGTGGAAGACCGGGAAGGTAATCTGTGGATTGGGTATCTGGATGCAGGGATGCAATGCTTTCATCCGCAAACTGGTAAAATGGAAACCTACACGACTGCCAATTCGGATTTGCCCGACAACCTGATTAATTCGCTTTGCCTTTTGCCTGACAATACGCTGGTCATTGGTACGGTGGGTGTAGCATGCATGAACTTGCAGGACAGGACGATTTACAAGGTTCCGTCGATGTCGGGAGAGCGAAACGATTTTGGGGTCAACCAGGTCTTTGGAGACAGCCGGGGGCTGGTATGGATTGCCACTCTTGAAGGATTGAAAATGTATGACCCGAAATCTCAAGTCTTGAGAGACTTTCCCGAAATTACAGGCGAGGAAGGGGAGATGATTTCGGGGATTGCTGAAGACCATGGGCATAATCTGTGGGTATCATCGACACGGAGGATGGTTCATATCAACGTGTTGCAGCAGGGCGAGGAAGGCTATTCGTTTGAACCGCATGTGTATGGTAATGCGGACGGGCTTCAGAATTGCGATTTCAACTTGCGTTCCATCAAGACTCTGAAAAACGGAACGATTGTGGCGGGAGGACTGTATGGCTTGAATATTTTTAATCCAAGTGAAATCAGTTACAATAAGCAGTTGCCCAATGTCTTGTTCTCCGGCCTGTCCTTGTTTGACAAGGAGGTGGAGGTAGGCAAAACGTATGACGGCAATCTGATATTGCCCGAAGACTTGAACAAGGTCCGTAAGGTGGAATTGGATTACAGGCAGAATATTTTTACCATAGAACTGGCTACGGATAATTTCATCTTGCCGGAAAAGGCCTTTTTCCGGTATAAGCTGGAAGGAATCAGTAAGGACTGGTTATCGCTTCCACCAGGTATCCACAGGCTTGTATTCACCAATCTGAATCATGGCGTTTATACACTAAAGGTGAAGGCGGTCAATAGCGATGGCTATGAAAGCAAGGAGATGGCACAACTGAAATTGATTGTGCGTCCTCCCTTTTGGTTGTCGTGGTGGGCTTACCTGCTTTATATAATTATAGGTGTAAGTGCCTTGTTGTTTGCCCGGCGTTTGACTTTGAAGCGTGAACGTGAAAAGTTCCGCATGCAGCAGATAGAGCAAGAAGCAGCCCGGAAGGAGGAAATCAATCAGATGAAGTTCCGTTTCTTTACCAACATCAGCCACGAATTGCGTACGCCATTGACTTTGATTATTGCCCCGCTGGAAGAGTTGTTGAAGAAAACGGCAGATGATGAATCGCAGCGTACCGTGTTGCAGCTGATGTATCGCAATGCGCAGCGTCTGTTGATGTTGGTCAACCAGTTGCTGGACTTCCGGAAGGGAGAGATGAGCGGGCATCACTTGTCGTTGTCGGAAGGGGATATTGTGGGGTATATCCATGAGGTCTGCAATTCGTTTTTGTCAATGGCAGACAAGAAGCATATCCGGTTTTCTTTCTTTTCGGGGGTGGATGCGTTTTCGATGGCTTTCGATGCCGACAAGATAGGGAAGGTGGTGATGAACCTGCTTTCCAATGCCTTTAAGTTTACTCCTGAGGGCGGACGTGTCACCGTGATGCTGGAGTATGTGGAAGGCGATTCGAACGTATTCGAGATAAAGGTTTCAGATACAGGAATCGGCATCTCCGACGGTGAAAAGGAACATATCTTCGAGCGTTTTTACCAGACAGAGCATAAGGGGCAGGATGAAATGACGGGAAGCGGCATCGGCTTGAGCCTGGTGCGGGATTTTGTCAGGCTGCATGACGGTACGGTGGAAGTCTTTGATAACATCGGTACGGGAGCAGTATTTGTGGTATGCTTGCCGGTAAGGCATGTCGACGTAAAGGCAGAATTGCCTAAACCGGTATGTGTGCCTATGGATGAAGGGCAGGAGACGGTAATGGCGTCAACCGACCGGAAGGATTTCCCGCTTTTGCTTGTCGTGGATGACAACGAGGATTTCCGTTTGTTTATGCGGCATAGTCTGGAATTGCAATACCGGGTAGAGGTTGCCTCGAACGGGCAAGAGGCTTTGTCTAAGATACAGGAGTTACAGCCTGATTTGGTCATCAGCGATGTGATGATGCCCGGTATGGATGGAAACGAACTGTGCAGGCTGATAAAAGGAGACAAGCGTACGGCACACATCCCGGTTATCCTGCTGACGGCGCGTCAGGCGGTGGAATCGAAAGTGAAAGGACTGGAGACGGGAGCGGACGACTATGTGACCAAACCTTTCAACATGACTGTATTGGTGTTGCGCATCCGGAAACTGATAGAATTGAGCCGTTATCATCGGTCTGCACAAACATCGACCATAGACCCGGCTCCGAGCGAAATACTCATTACGTCCTTGGATGAAAAGCTGATAGAGAAGGCTGTGAAATATGTGGAAGAAAACATTTCGAGAAGCGATTTGTCGGTAGAGGAATTGAGCCGTGAACTGGGGATGAGCCGTGTGCACCTTTATAAGAAGTTGTTGCAGATTACCGGTAAGACTCCCATTGAGTTTATCCGGGTTATCCGGTTGAAAAGAGCAGCCCAGTTGTTGCGTGAAAGCCAGCTGCACGTGTCGGAAATTGCCTATGAAGTAGGTTTTAACAACCCTAAATATTTCAGCCGTTACTTTAAGGAGGAATTTGGCATTTTGCCCTCTGCCTATCAGGAAAAAGAGGGTAAATAACAAATGATACCCCATACGGAAACAAATGAAGCCCGAATGGATGATATACGTTCCTTGTATAAAACATTTGAAATCATTTGTTGAGAGAACAATGATTATCTTTGTAATCAAAGAATTTTATTGTTTAACTTTAAACATGGGTATATGGTGAAAATGAAAAACATTTCTTGTTGCCTGCTCGCCGGATTATTGTTTGGTGCATGTTCCGGAAACGTTTATGAAGAGACAGACAAGGGTGTAATCGTAAAAGTACAGCAAAAGGGCGACACAGATGTGCGTCTGGTTCGTTTTCAGGTGATGGGTGAAAAACTTATCCACGTGTCGGCAACGCCTGAAAAGAAATTTGCCGACCGGCAAAGTCTGGTTGTTGTTCCTCAAACGGAGCAGACTCCCTTTACGGTAGCGCAACAAGGCGATACCATTACGGTATCTACCGATGAGGTGCGTGCTTCGGTGCTGGCGTCTACGGGTGAAATATGGTTTACCGATGAAGACGGTAACCTGATTCTGCAAGAGAACAAAGGAGGAGGGAAGACCTTTACCCCGATTGAAGTGGAAGGAACCAAAGGATATACCATTCGGCAGGTGTTCGAGTCGCCCGATGATGAGGCGTTCTATGGTTTGGGACAACATCAGGCGGACGAGTTCAACTACAAAGGTAAGAATGAGGAGTTGTTCCAATACAATACGAAGGTGTCTGTGCCTTTTATCGTATCGAACAAGAATTACGGTGTGCTGCTTGACAGTTATTCGCTCTGCCGTTTCGGTAATCCCAATGATTATTCACAATTGGGGGAAGTGTTCAAACTTTATGACAAGGATGGAAAAGAAGGTGCCATTACCGGTACATACGTGCCTGCCGAAGGTTCAGGTGCGGAGACCTTGGTACGCCGTGAGGATTCGCTCTATTTCGAGCATCTGGTAAGAGGCGATTTGGGACATGTGGTGAACTTGCCTAAAGATTTTCCTTTCTATGGTTCGAAGGTGACGTATGAAGGTTCTATCGAACCGTTGGAAAGCGGAGAATTCAAGTTTATTCTGTATTATGCGGGATATACAAAGATATACATCGATAACCAGCTGGTGGTGCCTGAACGTTGGCGTACGGCGTGGAACCCGAACAGCTATAAGTTCTCGGTCAATCTGGAAGCCGGCAAGCGTGTACCGCTCAAAGTGGAATGGATTCCCGATGGAGCCGTATCTTATTCCGGGCTTCGTGTATACAGTCCGGTAGATCCGAAAGAACAGGGCAAGCAATCGTGGTGGAGCGAAATGACGCAGCAACTGGATTATTATTTTATCGCGGGTGACGATATGGACGAGGTCATCAGCGGCTACCGTACGCTGACGGGCAAGTCGCCGATTATGCCGAAATGGGCGATGGGGTATTGGCAAAGCCGTGAGAAATACAATACGCAAGCCGAAATGCTGGGTGCCTTGAAAGGGTTCCGCGACCGCCGGATTCCTATTGACAACATCGTGCTTGACTGGAATCACTGGCCCGAAAACGCTTGGGGAAGCCACGAGTTCGACAAGGCACGTTTCCCCAATCCGAAAGCAATGGTAGATTCTATTCACGCCATGCACGGACGGATGATGATTTCCGTATGGCCGAAATTCTATACGACAACCGAACATTTCAAGGAATTTGATGAGAAGGGCTGGATGTACCAGCAATCGGTAAAGGACAGTTTGAAGGACTGGGTAGGTCCGGGTTATACATACGGATTCTATGATGCCTATAGTGCCGATGCACGCAAGTTGTTCTGGAACCAGATGTACGAGCATTATTATCCGTTGGGCATTGATGCCTGGTGGATGGATGCCAGCGAGCCGAACGTGCGCGATTGTACTGATTTGCAATACCGCAAGGATTTGTGCGGTCCTACGGCATTAGGCTCCTCGGCTGAATACTTCAATGCTTACGCTTTGATGAATGCCGATGCTATCTATAACGGCCAGCGCGGAGTAGATAACAATAAACGTGTATTCTTGTTGACCCGTTCGGGCTTTGCCGGATTGCAGCGTTATTCTACCGCTACGTGGAGCGGTGACATCGCTACCCGTTGGGAAGACATGAAGGCACAGATATCAGCCGGACTGAACTTTGCCATGAGCGGCATTCCATATTGGACGATGGACATTGGCGGGTTCTGTGTAGAAAACCGTTACGTGGCAGGTCAGAAGCAATGGAACGAGACAAAGACCGAGAATGCCGACTATAAGGAATGGCGTGAGCTGAATACGCGTTGGTTCCAGTTCGGCGCGTTCTGTCCGCTGTACCGTGCCCATGGTCAGTATCCGTTGCGCGAGCCGTGGGAAATTGCTCCTGAAGGGCATCCGGCTTATAACTCCATTGTTTATTACACGAAGTTGCGCTACAACCTGATGCCGTATATCTATTCTCTGGCAGGCATGACCTGGTTTAAGGATTATACGATTATGCGTCCGCTGGTGATGGATTTCACATCTGATACGAATGTAAATAACATCGGTGACCAGTTTATGTTCGGTCCTTCCTTTATGGTATCTCCGGTATATGAATACGGTGCCCGTTCGCGTGAGGTTTATTTCCCGAAAGCGGAAGGCTGGTATGATTTCTATACCGGCAAGTTCCAGCAGGGTGGTGTGAAGGCAGATGTGAAAGCTCCTTACGAGCGTGTACCGCTTTACGTACGTGCCGGTTCTATCGTTCCGTTCGGTGAGGATATGCAATATACCGATGAAAAACCGGTAGATCGCATTGTACTTTATGTATATCAAGGTGCCGATGGAGAGTTTACGCTGTACGAAGACGAAGGTGTGAACTACAACTACGAGCAGGGCAAGTATGCCATGATTCCGATGGAATACGATGAGGAAGAAAAGACTTTGACCATCGGCAAGCGTGAGGGTTCATTCCCCGGTATGCTGGAGAAACGTACCTTTACCGTGGTAAAGGTGAATCCCGATAAGGCACAGCTTTTCGACTTGAATGCCAAAGGTGTAACGGTGGACTATACGGGTGAAGAAGTTTCGGTGAAATTATAAATGTGATGATTGTGTGAAACGCAGATTAGCGCGGATTTCCTCAGATTAATTATAGTCAATCTTTCGCAAAACAATTTTGTTCTACTATAATAATGATATCTGCGTTAATCTGCGGGAATTTGCGTTTCAATAATTAATTAAGATAAAATGGTGAAGAAATTAGCTTCTCTTTTATGCGGAGTATGTTGCCTGCTTTTAGCTTCGTGTGCGGCATCTCCGGAAAAAGTCCGTGAGAAGATAGACTTCAACGACGGCTGGCGTTTCCTGTTAGGAGACGAACCGCAAGCGGAAGAAGTCGGTTTTTCAGATGCGGACTGGCGTGCGCTCGACTTGCCTCATGATTGGGCGATAGAGGGCGACTTCAGTCAGGATAATCCGTCCGGTACAGGCGGAGGGGCTTTGCCCGGAGGCATCGGGTGGTACCGTAAGACCTTTGTCCCCGATAAAGCCGATGCGGACAAGAAGTTCCGTATCGTGTTCGACGGGGTCTATATGAATTCGGAAGTATTTCTCAACGGTGTATCTTTGGGGCATCGTCCGTATGGATACATTACTTTCAGTTACGACCTTACCCCGCATCTCAAGTGGGGCGAAAAGAATGTGCTTGCCGTGCGTGTGGACAATTCCGAACAGCCTAATTCACGCTGGTATTCGGGATGCGGCATTTACCGGAATGTATGGCTGGTGAAGACCGGTGCGGTGCATGTGGCAGAATGGGGAACGTATGCTACGGTGAGTGAGGTGAGTGATGCGCAGGCGGATTTGGATATTCAGACCCGTGTAGCAAATGAATCAGCTATGCCTGCTCAGGTGAAGGTGCATTCTTCTTTGCTGGATGCGGAAGGGCTTATCGTTGTAAGTGGAGAAACGGACTGTTTCGTAGAAGCCGGGAAGGAAACCGAGGTCTCGCAACAGCTAAAGGTCGAGAATCCCCAACGGTGGGATATTGATACACCTTATTTATATACCTTATTGACCGAAGTGGTACAAGAAGGGAAACAGGTCGACCGTTATGAAACGCCTGTAGGTATCCGTTCGTTTTCTTTTGATGCCGAAAAGGGATTTATCCTTAACGGAAGACCGATGAAGATAAACGGGGTATGCATGCATCACGATTTGGGATGCTTGGGAGCGGCGGTCAATGTGCGTGCCATGGAACGCCAGCTGGAAATCCTGAAAGAGATGGGATGCAACGGCATCCGGTGTTCGCACAATCCTCCTGCGCCCGAATTGCTCGACTTGTGCGACCGGATGGGGTTCATCGTCATGGATGAGGCGTTCGACATGTGGCGCAAGAAGAAGACCTCGCACGACTATGCCCGCTATTTTGATGAGTGGTATGAACGGGATTTGCGCGATTTCATCTTGCGCGACCGCAACCATCCCTCCATATTTATTTGGAGCATCGGCAACGAAGTGTTGGAGCAGTGGAGCGATGCCAAAGCCGATACGTTAAGTCTGGAAGAAGCGAACCTGATTCTGAACTTCGGGCATTCGGCGGATATGTTGGCAAAAGAAGGGGAGATGAGTGTCAATTCATTGCTGGCAAAGAGGCTGGCTGAGTTTGTAAAGGCACTCGACCCGACACGTCCCATTACGACCGGATGCAATGAACCGAATCCGGCAAACCATTTGTTCAAGTCGGGAGCTATGGATATTATCGGGTACAATTATCATAACGCGAATATTCCCGATGTACCTAAGAATTTCCCCAACAAGCCTTTTATAATCACCGAAAGCAATTCGGCTCTTGCCACACGTGGGTATTACCGGATGCCGAGCGATAAGGTTACCGTTTGTCCCGACCGTTGGGACAAGCCGTATTACGACCCGACTTTCGCTTGCTCGGCATACGACAATTGCCATGTGCCTTGGGGAAACACGCATGAGGAAACCATAAAGCTGATTCGTGACAATGCTTTCATCAGCGGGCAATATGTGTGGACGGGATTCGACTATATCGGCGAGCCTACTCCTTACGGATGGCCTGCACGCAGCTCGTATTTTGGCATCGTCGACCTTGCCGGATTTCCGAAGGATGCCTATTACCTCTATCAGGCGGAGTGGTCGGACAAGCCTGTGCTCCATCTTTTCCCGCACTGGAACTGGACGCCGGGACAGGATATTGATATGTGGTGCTATTACAACAATGCCGACGAGGTGGAACTTTTTGTCAACGGCAAGTCGCAAGGCGTGAAGGCAAAGACTCCTGATTGCCTGCATGCGGCATGGCGTGTCAAGTTCGAGCCGGGAAGCGTGAAGGTGGTGGCACGTAAAGAAGGCAAGATAGTAGGCGAGAAAGAAATCCGTACAGCCGGAACCCCTGCCCAAATCCGCCTGACTCCCGATCGTTCCAACTTGTATGCCGATGGGCGTGACTTGAGTTTCGTAACGGTAGAGATTTTGGATAAGGATGGCAATCTGTGTCCGAACGCCGACAATTTGGTCCGTTTTCAGGTAGAAGGCAATGCCTTTATAGCCGGAGTGGATAACGGAAGCCCCATTTCGATGGAGCGGTTCAAGGACAATAAGCGCAAGGCTTTTTACGGCAAGTGCCTCGTGGTGTTGCAAAACACGGGAGATGCCGGAGGTGCCCGCTTGAAGGCGGTTTCCGATGGCTTGCGTGATGCAGAAGTATCGATAACAGCAGAATAAAATTATAAAACAGAAAACCATGAAAAAACAATTATTGACAATATGTGCTGGTGTGGCGTTATCCCTGTCTGCACCGATGGCGCAAACGGTGGAAACGCTTCCGGTGTATTTGGACGACAGCCAGCCGATAGAAGCGCGCGTGCAGGATGCCTTGAGCCGGATGACGGTAGAGGAAAAGGCACGCCTGAGTTATGCGCAGGGAAAATTCAGTTCGCCCGGATGTCCGCGTCTGGGCATTCCTGAACTGTGGTATTCCGACGGCCCTCACGGGGTACGTGCCGAAATCAATTGGAACGACTGGGGATATGCCGGATGGACCAGCGACAGTTGTACGGCTTTTCCGGCATTGACATGCCTTGCTGCTACATGGAATCTTGAACTTTCGGGCAAATACGGAAAAGCATTGGGCGAAGAAGCCTTATATCGTGGCAAGGACGTGCAGCTGGGACCGGGCGTGAACATATACCGCACGCCTTTGAACGGACGTAATTTTGAATATATGGGCGAAGACCCCTATCTCGCCGCTGAGATGTGTGTGCCTTACATTCAGGAGTTGCAGAAGAACGGAGTAGCGGCTTGCGTGAAACATTACGCGCTCAACAATCAGGAATTGTGGCGCGGGCATATCGATGTGGAGGTGAGCGACCGTGCCTTGTACGAAATCTATCTGCCTGCATTCAAGGCGGCGGTAGAGCGGGGCGGGGCATGGAGCATCATGGGATCTTATAATAAAGTACGCGGTACGCACGCCACGCATCACAAGCTTTTGAATAATGACATTCTGAAAGGCGAATGGAAGTTCGACGGGTGTGTGGTGACCGACTGGGGAGCGGCACACGATACGTACGAAGCCGCCATGTACGGGCTTGACCTCGAAATGGGCTCTTACACCAACGGATTGACCTCGGAGTCGGAGTTCGGTTATGATGACTATTATTTGGGTAAAGCTTACTTGAAGATGATAAAAGAAGGCAAGATTCCGATGGAGGTGGTCGATGACAAGGCAGGGCGCGTGCTCCGTCTGATTTTCCGCACGGCGATGAACCGCAAAAAGTCTTTCGGCTCGATGGCTTCGCCGGCGCATTATCAGGTGGCATACGAAGTGGCAACCGAGGGGACAGTGCTCCTGAAGAACGGAAACGGGAAGAAACAGGCAGGCTTGCTTCCGGTTGTTCCCGGCACGTATGAAAACATCCTTGTGGTAGGCGACAATGCGGTGCGCAACCTGATGCAGGGAGGAGGCTCTTCGGAACTGAAGCCCAAAGATTTCATTTCTCCCTTGGACGGTCTGCGTAAAAAGTACGGCAATGTGACGTATGTGCAAGGTTATAAGGCAGGGCGTCCGATGTATGGCAATGTGGAAGAGATTCCGCAGTCGGTGATGGATTCGTTGCGTGAGGATGCCGTGGCAAAGGCGAAGGAAGCCGACTTGGTCATTTATGTAGGCGGACTGAACAAGAACCATCAGCAGGATTGCGAGGCGGGTGACCGCATTACCTATAACTTGCCTTTCGGGCAAGATGAACTGATTCGTTCGTTGCTCGGAGTGAACAAGAATATGGTAGTCGTTTTGATAAGCGGGAATGCGGTGGCGATGCCGTGGCTCGATGACGTTCCGTCTGTGGTGCAGACTTGGTATTTGGGTACGATTACCGGAAACGCGTTGGCAGATGTGCTGAGCGGCGAAGTCAATCCCAGTGGGAAACTTCCTTTCTCTTACCCTGTGAAACTGGAAGACTGCCCAGCCCACGCTTTCGATGCGCTTTGCTATCCGGGCGACAGCATCCGCGAAGTATATAAGGAAGACATTCTTGTGGGGTACCGCTGGTATGACACCAAGAAAATCGAACCGATGTTCCCGTTCGGCTATGGGATGAGCTACACGACTTTCGAATACGGCAAACCGGCGGTTTCGGCTAAGGCGATGAATAAAGACGGAAGCCTTACGGTTTCGGTAAAAGTAAAGAATACGGGAACAGTAGCCGGCAAGGAGATTGTCCAGCTTTACATCGGCGACGAGAAGTGCTCCGTGCTTCGTCCTGTAAAGGAGCTGAAAGGCTTCCGAAAAGTGGCTCTTCGTCCGGGTGAAGAAAAAGAAGTGACTTTCACCGTTACTCCCGATGCTTTGAAATTCTTCGATGATAAGCGTCACGAATGGGTAGCGGAACCGGGTAAGTTCAAGGCGTATATCGGCGCATCGTCTGCGGATATACGCGGTACGGTTTCGTTCGAACTGCTGTAAGTCTTTTGAGGATAATAGATCGGACGCAAAATATAAAGTCAAGGATGTTATGTTTTTTTGCTTTTGCAGAAGCAAAAATAAAAACTCTGTGTCTTTGTATCTTTGCGTTCGATTTATTTTTCTAACTTTGCATCCTCAAAAAAGAAGATAATGGCAGAAGTACGAAGAACGACGCGCATCCCGAAGGCTGTAAAGACCAAGCCGGTGGATGAATATGGACATCTCCAGCCTCAGGCACCCGAGCTGGAAGAAGCGGTATTGGGGGCATTGATGATTGAAAAGGATGCTTATTCACTGGTGAGTGAAATATTGCGTCCTGAATCATTTTATGAACATCGTAATCAGCTGATTTATGCAGCTATAACTGACCTTGCTATCCAACAGAAGCCGATTGATATTCTTACGGTGACCGAGCAGCTGCGTTCAAGAGGCAATCTGGAAGAGGTGGGAGGACCTTTTTATATCACCCAGCTTAGTGGTAAAGTGGCTTCGTCTGCCCATATCGAATACCATGCACGCATTATCGCTCAGAAATTTCTGGCACGTGAATTGATATCATTCACCAGCGCCATTCAGACCAAAGCTTTCGATGAAACACAGGATGTAGACGACTTGATGCAGGAGGCCGAAGGAAAGCTCTTTGAGATTTCCCAGCAAAATATGAAGAAGGACTACACACAGATTAATCCTGTCATTCAAGAAGCATATGAAATGTTGCAGAAAGCAGCAGCACGTACAGATGGTCTGAGCGGTTTGTCCAGTGGCTTTCACCAACTTGATAAAATGACGTCAGGATGGCAGAATTCCGACCTTATCATTATTGCAGCCCGTCCGGCAATGGGAAAGACGGCGTTTGTACTTTCGATGGCGAAAAATATGGCGGTCAATAATAAAGTTCCTGTTGCTTTGTTTTCGCTCGAAATGAGTAACGTACAGCTGGTGAACCGTTTGATAGTGAATGTATGTGAAATACCTGGTGAGAAAATCAAGAGCGGGCAATTGGCTCCTTATGAATGGGGACAGCTTGATTATAAAATAAAAGAATTGTATGATGCCCCGCTTTATGTGGATGATACACCTTCGCTTTCTGTTTTCGAATTGCGGACTAAGGCACGGAGATTGGTGCGTGAACACGATGTGAAAGTGATTATTATCGACTATCTTCAGTTAATGAATGCCAGTGGTATGTCGTATGGAAGTCGACAGGAAGAGGTGAGTACAATCTCCCGTTCGCTTAAGGGACTGGCAAAGGAATTGAATATTCCTATTATTGCATTGAGTCAGCTGAATCGTGGTGTAGAAAACCGTGAAGGCATTGATGGTAAGCGTCCTCAGTTGAGCGATTTGCGGGAATCAGGAGCTATCGAGCAGGATGCAGATATGGTGTGTTTTATCCACCGCCCTGAATATTACAAGATTTATCAGGACGAGAAAGGTAATGATTTGCATGGAATGGCAGAGATTATCATTGCCAAGCACCGTAACGGTGCCGTCGGAGATGTGCTTCTCCGTTTCCGGGCAGAGTATGCACGTTTTCAGAATCCTGATGATGACCTGATTGTGCCTATGCCAGGAGAGGAACATACTTCGCCAGTACTTCGTTCGAAGATAAATAGTGGTGGAAGCCAAGGATATATGCCTCCTACTCCTGCTGATATACCTCCTCAGTCGGAGAATCCCTTTGGTGCTCCTATGCCTGATGTCCCGTTTTGAAAATTGGAATGAATCCCCCAATTGTCCAAAGCACACACGAAAACGGAAACATCAAGACGGGAAAAGCTTTTTGTAGAGATTCAAAACAGTTTCTAGGTCTTGGATAATTTTGATGAACAAGAATATATAGGATATAAATATGAAGTCGGATATAGAAATAGCACGCAGCATCGAGCTGAAGAAAATCAAGCAGGTGGCTTGGAGTTACGGGTTACCCGGAGATGAGATTTTGAACTACGGGCGATACATTGCCAAAGTGCCCGAAACATTGATAGATGAAGAGAAGGTAAAGCGGAGTAACTTGATACTGGTGACAGCCATCACGCCCACCAAGGCCGGTATCGGAAAGACTACGGTTTCTATTGGACTTGCCTTGGGGTTGAATCGCATTGGACGGAAAGCCATTTGTGCCTTACGTGAGCCATCGCTTGGTCCTTGTTTCGGAATGAAAGGCGGTGCTGCTGGAGGTGGCTACGCCCAGGTGCTCCCGATGGACAAAATCAATCTTCATTTTACGGGTGATTTCCATGCCATTACCTCGGCACATAATATGATTGCTGCCTTGTTGGATAACTATATGTATCAGAACCGCGATAACGGCTTTGCCATGAAGGAAGTGCTGTGGAATCGTGTGTTGGATGTGAACGACCGCGGTTTGCGTTATATCGTGACGGGATTGGGAGGAAAAACCAATGGCATTACCCGGGAGTCAAGTTTTGATATCACTCCGGCATCTGAAATCATGGCTATCCTTTGCCTGGCAACAGATGAGGCGGATTTGCGTCGTCGTATCGAGAATATTTTGCTGGGTTTCACCGTTGATAACAAACCTTTTACGGTGAAAGACTTGGGAGTGGCAGGAGCTATTACCGTATTGCTGAAGGATGCCATAGCCCCCAACTTGGTGCAGACCACTGAGAACACACCGGCATTTGTTCATGGGGGACCTTTTGCCAACATTGCTCACGGTTGTAATTCCATCTTGGCCACCAAGTTGGCGATGACCTTCGGCGACTACGTGATTACGGAAGCTGGATTCGGTGCGGATTTGGGAGCAGAGAAATTTTACGATATCAAGTGTCGTAAGTCGGGCTTGCAACCCAAGCTGACCGTTATTGTAGCTACGGCGCAGGGATTGAAAATGCACGGCGGCGTGAGTCTTGACAAAATCAAGGAGCCAGATTTGGAAGGATTGGAAAAAGGCTTTACCAATCTTGACAAGCATATTGAGAACCTGCGCTCGTTCGGTCAGACGATTGTAGTGGCATTTAACCGTTACGCCAACGATACGGAAGAGGAAATTGAAGCTATCCGTCGCCATTGTACCACGATGGGTGTGGGTTTTGCCGTTAACAATGCTTTTACCGAAGGTGGAGCCGGAGCTATGGAATTGGCAGAGCTGGTAGTGGACACCATTGAGAACAAACCTTCACAACCTCTGCGCCTTGCATACGAGGACACCGATAGCATCGAGGAAAAGATAGAGAAAGTGGCTTGCAACTTGTATGGTGCCGCTGAAGTGACTTACAGCATCACGGCGCGCAAGAAAATCAAGATAGCTGAAGCACTGGGTTATGAGAAATTCCCCATCTGTATTGCCAAGACTCAGTATTCGTTTTCCACTGACCCCAAGCTCTATGGTGTGGCGAAGGACTTTGAGTTTCATGTGCGTGACATTGTTCTTAATGCCGGTGCTGAGATGCTGGTGGTGATAGCTGGCGAGATTATGCGTATGCCGGGATTGCCCAAAGAGCCGCAAGCCCTACACATTGATATTGTGAATGGAGAGATAGAAGGATTGTCGTGAGTGTCTTATTTATGACTATTGTTTTTTCCTTGTGAATGTCCTATTCCGCCAATAAATATGTCTGCAAAACGAAGATATACTTCATCGGCAATTTCAAATAACTGCTACAGCCCACGAAGATAACTGAAAAGGCAAAGTAAGATATCTTCATTGGGCGTGTCATTATTTTACCTGCAATCTGTATAAATTATGAACAAACGAAATATATTCATAGCCGGAGTCGTAGCTGTTGTGCTGGCGGTTGGCGGGACTTTTTATTATATGCATCATATGGCGCAACCGTTGGACGAAGTTGCGGTAACTGATTCGGTAGAAGTCGACAATATCGTGCGGAAATATGGGATACCTGTTTCGCTTTACGACATTAAGTACGGACTTGTAGAACCGGGACAGAACCTCTCGATTATCTTGCGGAAGCATGGTTTGTCGGTAGGTGAAGTACACCGGCTTACCAAGAAAGCAGAAGGTGTATTCGATGTCCGTAAGGTAAAAGATGGGCAGGCATACGCCGTTTTTACGACCCGCGATAGCATTCCACAGACGGTGTACTTTGTTTACGAGGAAAGTCCGAAGTCATATATCGTCTTTGACCTGAAAGGTGATTATGGTGTGAAGCGCGGTGAAAATCCAGTGACGTGGGAGCGTAAGACTGTAGGAGGAAGGGTAAAAACATCGTTGTGGGTGGCGATGCAGCAGTGTGGAACCTCCCCGCAGCTTGCCCTTGACCTTTCGAATATCTTCGGCTGGAGCATTGACTTTTTCGGGTTGCAAAAAGAAGACGAGTTCCGTGTGTGGTATGAACAGGAAACCGTAGAAGGAAGGGAATTGCAGAACTTCCGTGTGCTGGCAGCCTCATTTTCGCACGAAGATAGTGTGTATTATGCTATTCCCTTTGTGCAGGATGGTGAGGAATTGTATTACAATGCTGACGGGAATAGCCTGGAGGGTGAGTTCTTGAAGGCTCCGTTGGATTATTATCGCATCTCGTCACGCTTTTCGAATAGCCGATTCCATCCGGTATTGCGCCGTTATCGTGCCCATCATGGTGTGGATTATGCTGCTCCGAAGGGTACGCCTGTGTATGCTATAAGCAAGGGAAAGGTGATAGCTAAAGCTTACCAGGCGGGTGGGGCAGGAAACTACCTGAAGATTCGTCACAATAGCCGCTATACTACCACTTATATGCATCTCTCGGGATTTGCTAAAGGAATCCAGGTGGGCTCGGAAGTAAAGCAGAAAGAAGTGATTGGCTACGTTGGGAGCACGGGGTTGTCTACTGGGCCACACCTTGATTTCCGTGTTTATGATAATGGTACCCCCGTTAATCCTCTTACTATCAAGTCGCAACCTAAAAAGCCTGTAAGTGAGGATAATAAGGAACAATTTGCCGTTGTGCGCGATTCGTTGCTGCAAATACTTGATGGGATAAAAGTGCATTGAAAGTAACAGGCTCTAAAAGATTGATAGGATATTGGAAGCGAGAGATTTGATTTGATACTTCAATTATTATTGTTTGAAACTTTTGTCAATAATGAAAAAAGTTGTATCTTTGCGCACACGTGTCATATTGGTTGATATGCAGGGACAAATTAGATTAAAAAGTAATGTTTTGAATAGGTAAGGAGTCAGAACTTTTTATACAAATTAAATAATGAGTAATTGATATGCTTATAGCTGTAGATTTTGATGGAACTATTGTAGAGCATAAATATCCCGCCATTGGTGCAGAGATACCTTTTGCTATTGAAACTCTAAAAAAGCTGGCTGCGGAAAAGCATAAGCTGATTCTTTGGAGTGTGCGTGAAGGGAAGCTTTTGGATGAGGCCGTTGAATTTTGCCGCCAGCGGGGATTGGTCTTTTATGCAGTCAACCGTGACTATCCGGAGGAAGAAAAGCAACAGAACAATCATTATTCGCGCAAATTGAAAGTGGATTTGTTCATAGATGACCGTAATTTGGGAGGATTGCCTGATTGGGGCACTATTTATGAAATGGTAACCAAGCGTCTTTCGTATGAAGATTTGTTGGACCGCTACGAAACGGACGAACAGGATGACAAGAAATCACGAAAGGGCTTTTTGAAAAGATTGTTTACTTAAACAATAGTGTCGGGCTGATACAGTGACTAAGTATTATTGGAAAAATAGAGGCAATTAATATTTTTAAAGAACATAAGATGAAACTCAAACAAACACTTTTCGCATTTGCTATTATGGCATTGCTGGCAGGATGTACCTCTTATAAAAGTGTACCTTACTTGCAGAATCCTGAAATTGTAAATGAACTGGGAACGGAAATCCCCCTTTATGATGCGAAAATCATGCCTAAAGATTTGTTAAGTATTACAGTGAATACGACCGATCCTCAGGCGGCTGCTCCATTTAATTTGACTGTGCAGACTCCTTTGAATGCGGCGTTGACTAATATCAACACGACTACCCAGCCAACCTTGCAACAATATCTTGTAAGCAATCAGGGAGAAATTGATTTTCCAGTCCTCGGAAGGTTGAAAGTAGGAGGGTTGACTAAGAATGAAGCGGAGAATATGATTCGCGAACGGTTGAAACCTTATCTGAAAGAAGCTCCGATTGTAACCGTCCGTATGGCAAATTATAAGATATCAGTGTTGGGTGAAGTTGCACGCCCTGGTTCTTTTACGGTTAGTAACGAAAAGGTTAATGTGTTGGAAGCTCTTGCTATGGCAGGGGATATGACGGTTTACGGTGTACGTACGAATGTGAAGCTGATTCGTGAAGAACCCAATGGCAAACGGGAAATCGTAGAGCTTGATTTGACGAAAAGTGACATCGTCCTTTCACCTTATTTCTATCTCCGGCAAAATGATGTCATTTATGTTACTCCCAATAAGACAAAGGCGAAAAACTCAGATATCGGTAATACGACCACTACGGTTATATCGGCAACTTCAATCTTGGTATCTATCGCAAGTTTGCTAGTCAATATTCTCAATTAATTCAACGGATAAAAAAGTTAGAAAAAAACATCTATGGAAGAACAAAACATCAATGAACAAAACAAAGAAGAAAATGCTATCAATCTATATGCTATTTTTTTCAAATACCTTGCTTATTGGCCGTGGTTTGTCATAAGTGTAATTGTCTGTTTGATATTGGCTTTCCTTTATCTGCGCTATCAGGCGCCAGTATACAATGTTACGGCGGCTGTTTTAATTAAAGAAGAAGAACAAAAAGGTAGTACTTCTGCTACATCGCCTTTGGCTGCTATACAAGACCTTGGAATGTTTTCCATGACTAATAATTTTGATAATGAGGTGGAAATTCTGCATTCACGTACTCTTATCAAAAAAGCAGTAAATGAATTACGGTTGTATATCAGTATAGCCGAAGACCGCATGAGCGGTTATAATATTCCTTTGTATAAGACTTCTCCTGTCAATGTTTTCATGACGCCTGAAGAAGCTGATAAATTGGAGGCACCTGTTAAGCTGAAAATGAAATATACGCTTGATGGCAAATTGAATGTGGAGGCCGAATACACTCTTGAAGAAGAAGAGGAAGAAATCAGTAAAACATTTGATAAACTTCCGGCTGTACTTCCAACTCCTGTCGGAGTGGTGAACTTCGTTAAAAACGACTCGCTTCCAGAGCCTATGGAAGAAGATATGAGACTGGTTGCGTATATTAATGCTCCGACGTCTACCGCGAATGGATATATGGAGAACCTGACCGTGGAAGCGACTTCGAAAACCACAACAATAGCTCAAATCGGAATACAGAATACGGATAAACAACGTGCAGTGGATTTTATCAATTGCCTGGTGGCTTTCTATAACCGCGATGCAAATGATGAAAAAAATGAAGTGGCACAGAAAACAGCTGAATTTATTGAAGAACGCATTGGAATTATCAATCGCGAATTGGGTACTGCAGAGACAGAATTGGCTGATTTTAAACAGCGTTCGGGATTGACGGATCTTACCAGTGATGCGCAGTTGGCTTTGGAAGAAAGTTCTAAGTATGGACAGCAGCGTGTAGAAAATGCTACGCAAATCCAGCTGGTAGAATTCTTGAAGAATTACATAAATGATCCTCAAAACAATGGAGAGGTTATCCCCTCAAATGTCGGGTTGCAGGACCAGAACCTTTCATCGGTAATTGACCAGTATAATACGATGATTATCGAACGTAACCGTTTGTTACGTACTTCTTCTGAAAGTAACCCTGCTGTTATTAATATGAATGCGGGGATAGAAGCCATGCGGCATAGTGTTCAGACTACTGTTGAAAGTGTATTGAAAGGTCTGAATATTGCAAAAATAGACATAGACCGTCAGGCACGTAAATTTGAAGGACGCATCAGTAATGCTCCTTTGCAGGAGAAAGAGTTCCTGAGCATTGCCCGTCAGCAGGAAATCAAGGCGGCACTTTATACGATGCTTTTGCAAAAGCGTGAGGAAAATGCTATAACCCTTGCGGCTACAGCCAATAACGGGCGGATTATTGAAGATGCTTTGGCAGATAAGGATCCTGTTTCTCCGAAAAAGAAAATCATCGCACTTGCCGCATTGATTTTGGGATTGGGAATTCCTGTCGGAATTATTTATCTGCGTGACATGTTGAAGTACAAAATTGAAAACCGTGAAGATGTAGAACACTTGACAGATATTCCTATTATTGCAGAACTTCCACGCTGCAAAAAACCGGAAAAAGGAGCGATTGTTGTACGGGAGAATAAAAACGATATTATGGAAGAAACATTTCGTGGCTTGCGTACCAATTTACTCTTCATGTTGCCTAAAGATAAAAAAGTGATTCTCTTTTCTTCTACTCAGCCAGGTGAAGGTAAATCGTTTGTTGCCGGCAATACAGCTGTCAGTCTTGCTTTCTTAGGAAAGAAAACGATTATTGTAGGTATGGATATCCGTAAGCCGGGATTGAATAAGGTATTCAATCTTTCTCGTCGTGCAGAAGGTATTACTAATTATTTGGCGGATCCGGATCATGTGAATATTTTCGATATGATTCAACATTCGGATATTAGCGAGAATTTAGATATCTTGCCAGGTGGTCCTGTTCCACCCAATCCGACAGAACTGGTGGCTCGTGATGTTCTGGACCGGGCTATCGAGCAGTTAAAGCAGCGTTATGATTATATAATTCTGGATACTGCGCCGATTGCCATGGTTACTGATACTGCGATTATCGGACGTGTGGCAGACATGTGTGTGTATGTTTGCCGTGCAGATGTGACCCCGAAGGCTGGGTATCGGTATATTAATGTCTTGCGTGATGAGAAGAAATTCCCTGTACTTGCCACTGTTATTAATGACATAGACATGAGCAAACGGAAAAACAGTTATGGTTATGGATATGGTGCAAAGTACGGATATGGTGGCAAGGCATATGGCTATGGTTATGGATACGGATATGGATATTCCGAAGCCCAAAAGCAAAAAAGCAACAAATAATTAAGAATTATAATCAACACTTATACGCATGTCGCATCAGTTTACACTTTTCTGCATGTATTCTTCGCAGAGTAATGTAAACTGGTGCGATTTTGTCTTTAAATCGTTATTATTATGAAAGATTTGAAAATAGCTGTGGCCGGGACAGGCTATGTAGGCCTTTCTATTGCCACACTGCTGAGTCAGCACCACCAGGTCACGGCGGTTGATATCGTTCCGGAAAAAGTGGAATTGATTAATCAGCGGAAATCACCCATTCAGGATGATTACATAGAAAAATACCTGTTGGAGAAAAAGCTGAACCTTACTGCTACATTGGATGGGGTTAAAGCATATAGTGATGCTGATTTTGTGATTATTGCAGCTCCGACCAATTATGACCCGATAAAGAACTATTTCGATACCAGCCATGTAGAAGAAGTCATTAAGTTGGTTATGCAGGTCAATCCGGATGCGATTATGGTCATTAAGAGTACGATACCAGTAGGATATACCGAAAACATCCGTAAGAAGTTGGGAAATAATAACATCATATTTTCTCCCGAATTTCTGCGGGAAAGCAAAGCGCTTTATGATAATCTTTACCCTAGCCGCATCATTGTGGGACGTCCTGAAGGAGACGCCCGTTTGGACAAAGCTGCACATACTTTTGCCGCTTTACTTCAGGAAGGTGCTCTTAAAGAGAATATTGATACATTGTTCATGGGATTGACAGAGGCGGAAGCCGTGAAACTGTTTGCCAATACTTACCTGGCTTTAAGGGTATCATACTTTAATGAATTGGATACTTATGCTGAAATGAAAGGATTGGATACAAAGGCGATAATCAATGGGGTCTGTCTGGATCCGCGCATTGGAAGTCATTATAATAATCCAAGTTTTGGCTATGGAGGTTATTGCCTGCCTAAAGATACCAAACAGCTTCTTGCCAACTATGCGGATGTGCCTGAAAATTTGATACAGGCAATAGTGGAAAGCAATCGTACACGTAAGGATTTTGTTGCCGATAGAGTCTTGCATAAGGCAGGATATTACGATTATTATAACCGGAGTGATTATAATCCTGATGAAGAACGGCAATGTACAATAGGTGTTTTTCGTCTTACAATGAAAAGCCATAGTGATAATTTTCGGCAAAGCAGTATCCAAGGGGTCATGAAACGTGTGAAGGCTAAAGGTGCAATTGTAATAATTTATGAGCCGACATTGAAAGATGGGAGCACTTTTTTTGGAAGCCGGGTTGTAAATGATTTGGAACTTTTCAAGCGCCAGAGCCAGGCTATTATTGCTAATCGCTATGATGCATGTCTTGACGATGTCCGGTATAAAGTGTATACTCGTGATATTTTTCGGAGAGACTGACTGATAGTAACACATCTGTTTGGCTTTTACAGAAATAAAGATTACCTTTGTCCGAAAAGATTTTGGAATTATGAGAAAAGTAGCATTAATCACCGGTATAACAGGACAAGACGGTTCTTACCTTGCTGAGTTTTTGATAGAGAAAGGCTATGAAGTGCATGGTATTTTACGCCGTTCTTCGTCATTCAATACAGGACGTATCGAGCATTTGTATCTGGACGAATGGGTACGTGATATGAAGAAAAACCGTTTGGTGAATCTTCATTGGGGCGATATGACAGATTCCAGTTCGTTGATTCGTATCATCAGTGACATTCATCCTACGGAAATCTATAATCTGGCAGCACAGAGCCACGTAAAGGTCTCTTTTGATGTACCTGAATACACAGCCGAGGCTGATGCCATCGGCACGCTTCGTTTATTAGAGGCGGTTCGAATCTGCGGACTCGACAAAACTTGCCGTATTTATCAGGCTTCCACATCTGAACTTTTTGGAAAGGTTCAGGAAATTCCCCAAAAAGAAACGACTCCTTTTTATCCGCGTTCACCCTATGGAGTGGCAAAGCAGTATGGTTTTTGGATAACGAAAAACTATCGTGAAAGTTATGGTATGTTTGCTGTAAACGGTATCCTGTTCAATCATGAAAGTGAGCGGCGTGGAGAAAATTTCGTGACACGTAAGATTACGCTTGCGGCTGCACGTATCAAGCAAGGGTTCCAAGATAAACTGTATTTAGGCAATCTTGACGCGAAACGTGATTGGGGATATGCTAAAGATTATGTAGAGTGCATGTGGCTTATCCTCCAGAATGATAAACCAGAAGACTTTGTGATAGCAACCGGCGAGATGCATACGGTACGAGAGTTCTGTACGCTGGCATTCCATTACCTGGGTATTGATTTGGAATGGCAGGGAAGTGGTGTTGACGAAAAAGGTATTGACCGGGAAACAGGACGTGTATTGGTAGAAGTTGATCCGAAGTATTTCCGCCCGTGTGAAGTGGAGCAACTTTTAGGAGATCCGACCAAGGCCAAAGAAACATTAGGCTGGAATCCGACAAAAACATCTTTCCCTGAGTTGGTACGTATAATGGCTGAGCATGACATGAAGTTTGTAAGGAAACTTCATCTGAAAGCAGAAATGGATAAAGAAGAATAATTTTAAGTTGACAAGGTGTCAGATAACGAATTGACAAGGATGTAATGGTATTTGACAGGTAATGCCTCGTTTTCTGATACTTTGTCGGCTTGTCAACAAAAAAGAATATGTTGGACAAATCATCAAAAATATATGTTGCCGGACATCATGGATTAGTTGGATCGGCTATTTGGAATAATCTTCAGCAACGGGGGTATATGAACTTGGTAGGGCGTAGTCATAAGGAACTGGACCTGTTGGATGGAGTGGCTGTAAAACGTTTTTTCGATGAAGAACAGCCTGATGCTGTAGTATTGGCTGCCGCACATGTAGGAGGCATTATGGCGAACTTGCATTACCGTGCAGACTTTATTTACCAGAATCTTCAAATACAGCAGAATGTCATCGGCGAAAGCTTTCGTCATGGTGTCAAGAAGCTTCTGTTTTTGGGTAGTACCTGTATCTATCCGCGTGAAGCTCCCCAACCGATGAAGGAAGAAGTGCTGCTCACTTCTCCTTTGGAATATACGAACGAACCTTATGCCATTGCTAAAATAGCCGGCTTAAAGATGTGTGAAAGTTTCAACTTGCAATATGGTACGAATTACATTGCCGTTATGCCTACAAACCTTTATGGGCCGAATGACAACTTTCACTTGGAAAACAGTCATGTGCTTCCGGCAATGATTCGCAAGGTCTATCTTGCAAAGTGCCTGAATGAAGGCAAGTGGGATGCTGTGCGTAAAGACATAAACTTGCGCCCTGTAGAAGGAGTAAATGGAAATAATACGGACGAAGAAATCTTAGGAAAACTGGCAAAGTTTGGCATTACGCCCGAAGCTGTAACTTTATGGGGTACAGGCAAGCCTTTGCGTGAGTTCCTGTGGAGTGAAGAGATGGCAGATGCCAGTGTACACGTATTATTGAATGTAGATTTTAAAGATACTTACAAGAATGGCGAGACAGAAATCCGTAATTGTCATATCAATGTAGGTACGGGCAAGGAACTGTCCATCCGGGAACTGGCTGAGAAGATTGTAAAAGAAATCGGCTTTAAGGGTGAGTTGCGTTGGGATTCTTCTAAGCCAGACGGAACGATGCGTAAGTTGACGGACGTAACGAAGCTTCATAGCTTGGGGTGGCATCATCAAGTGGAGATAGACGAGGGAATTCATCGTTTGTATGAATGGTATCTGAAGGGGATTTGTATCAACCATCAGACAATTTGATGTAATGGCATAACGATATAACACTTATTGCTGTCTGCTAACGCTTTTATCAGTGTTTGGCAGGCAGCAGTTTTTTTGTAACGCAAAGATTACGGATTTCTGATGCTGACCGTATGTCTTTACCTTCTGCTTTAAAAAGAGAAAAGCTACAGCTTCCCTTTAATGCATTGGAATGCCTCCAAGAAAATGAATGACCCGGTTCGCATGCAACGGTTTCTATGCTGATGTGATATTCATGTTCTGAAATAAGTTTAAATCACTTCATTTAATGATAAAATCTCTTTGAATTTTCGTTTATTACTGCCATTTTATTAAATTTGCCGCCACAAATTTATAGCAAGAAGAATGAAAAGGATAAGATTGTTTGTAACAGTATTGGCTATCGGGACTTTGTTATTCCAAAGTTGTGACGATAGCAAGACGTATGCTGAACTGAGAGATGATGAAATTGATGCAATCAATGCATGGATTAGTACGCACGATTATGAAATAATAAGCGAAAGCGAATTCTATGCCCAAGATACAATGACCAACGAGAATCAGTTTGTGCTTTTTGATGAAAGCGGTGTGTATATGAATATCGTGAAGAAAGGACAGGGTACTTCTGTCTTGGCAGATGGGTCGTATTCCATACTTTCCCGTTATTTTGAGATTGCGATGCAGGATCGTGATGAACTGTTCAGTTTGGGTGATACGCTGACTGGTAATACGAATCTGTACAATTATCCGCTTTATTTTGTAAACTCATCGTGGTCGCTTCCAATGTATATGCTTCATCCCGAAGAATATAAGCTTACCATTGATGGTGATTCTTATTCGGCAGCTTTTACGCAGAGTTATATTATGTATTCCATTTACCAGACAACTTCGGTACCGACGGGCTGGTTATTGCCTTTGCGGTATGTAAAACCTTCGCGTACATCTTCGTCGACTGATGTGGCTCGTGTACGTCTGATAGTTCCTCACGCTGAAGGGACTAGAAATGCGAGCCGTTATGTATACCCGTGTTATTACGAGATTACTTATAATTTAGGTAAATAAGAAGGCTGGTGTGTCAGAATGGAATGGGATTATCAAAATGAACGTTGATTTTTGTTTTGGCACATCCGCCTTATGTTGTAATGTCTGTTCCGTTTGTCAGGGAGGACAACCCAAGACATTGCCTGAATGTTGGTGAGAAATTATAAACCCAAAAACTTAATAAACGATGACTTTGATAAAATCAATCTCCGGTATCAGGGGAACTATCGGGGGAAAAGCAGGAGAAGGGCTGACCCCGTTGGATATCGTAAAATTTACTTCTGCATACGCTACACTGATTCGTCGTATTTCTTCTTTACAAAGCAATCGCATTGTGGTGGGACGTGATGCCCGTGTATCGGGTGAGATGGTGCGGAAAGTGGTGTGTGGCACTTTGATGGGTATGGGTTTTGATGTCGTTGATATAGGATTGGCTTCTACTCCTACTACCGAATTGGCGGTGACGATGGCAAAAGCCTGTGGTGGAATTATTCTGACTGCCAGCCACAATCCGAAACCGTGGAATGCACTTAAATTGTTGAACGAACGTGGTGAGTTCTTGAATGCTGAAGAGGGGAAAGAAGTGCTCCGCATAGCCGAAGCAGAAGACTTTGAATACGCCGATATTGATTCGATAGGGCTCTATACGGAGGATTTGAGTTATGGTGAAAAGCATATCGAGCACGTCTTGTCTTTGCCTTTAGTAGATAGCAAGGCTATCCGTGAAGCAGGTTTTCGTGTCGCAATTGATTGTGTAAATTCGGTAGGTGGTATCATTCTTCCACAATTGCTGGAGCGTTTGGGAGTGGATTATGTAGAGAAATTGTATTGCGAACCTACAGGAATTTTCCAGCATAATCCTGAGCCCTTGGAGAAAAATCTAGGTGATATCATGCAGTTGATGCGGAAAGAAGAATTGGATGTGGCTTTTGTAGTAGACCCGGATGTGGATCGATTGGCTATGATTTGTGAAGATGGAACAATGTATGGCGAGGAGTATACGCTAGTTACAGTTGCCGATTATGTATTGAAGAATACACCGGGCAATACGGTATCCAATTTGAGTTCGACTCGTGCATTGCGGGATGTAACTGATAAATACGGGATGAAATATTATGCTTCGGCAGTAGGCGAAGTGAATGTGGTAGCAAAAATGAAAGAGACACATGCCGTAATCGGCGGTGAAGGTAACGGCGGTGTCATCTATCCGCCTGCCCATTATGGTAGGGATGCATTGGTAGGCATAGCTTTGTTCTTAAGTCATTTGGCTCATGAAGGCAAGAAGGTGAGTGAACTGCGTGCTTCTTATCCTACTTATTATATGGCGAAAAATCGTATAGATTTGACGCCGGATACTGATATTGATGCTATTTTGGAAAAAGTGAAGGAAGTTTACCGTAATGAAGAGGTAAACGATATCGATGGGGTGAAGATTGATTTTGCTGACGGGTGGGTACACTTGCGTAAGAGCAATACCGAACCCATTATCCGTGTATATTCGGAAGCTCGCACTGCAGATGAAGCCGTCCGCTTGGCGAAAACTGTTTGTGCAATCGCCTGTGAGAAAAATTGAAAAATGAATGTCCGTAAACAGTCAATACATACCCTTGAAAAATGAATATATACTTCATCGGCTGATGAATATATACTGCATTCACGGTTGAATATATACTTCATCGGCAGATGCAGTACTACTGCGTTTTCAACTCAGTCGAATTGGTTTTATTACGGACATTCATAACTTGAAGTGCATTCGTTTGCCCTATCGGCAGATATAATCTGATTTGAATACGGTCGTATAGTTTTTGTACGGCCGTATGTTTTTTCATAGACAATAAAAACGCACCTTTACAGGAGATATTTCTTGTCTGCGTCTTAGAAGCTGTTTTGAATTTCTCCAAAAAGTTTTTCTTGGCTTGATGTATCTGTTTTCGTGTGTGCTTTGGGCGATTTTTTGGTCCTTTTCGCTCCTGTTCTTCGTCAGATAGCCCGCTATCTTCCTCATCACAGAAGCGAAAATGCCTCAAAAACTCATCCCAAATCATCGCACGATAAATTCAAAACAGCTTCTTACTTTAAGTCTTTTTCTATTTCTTTATACGATTCTGTCATCAACATTTGCAAGTTTTCTTCTCCTTTTTTGCCGATAGGATAGATTGGTGTGTGTATGGTGAGCTTCATAGGATGCCAGGAGAGCAATTTGCCTGTACGTGGCAGAATCTGGAAAGAACCGTTGATAGTCATCGGCACGACAGGCATTTGTAACTGGTCGGCAATGAAGAAAGCTCCTTTCTTGAAAGCATTCATCTTTCCGGTATAGGTGCGGGCTCCTTCCGGAAAGACCATCAATGACGTTCCTCCCTGTAGCACTTTTTCTGCTTGTTTGATGGTTTCGTATATCTTTCTCGGACTGGATTTGTCGACGAAGATAAAGCCGGCTGATTCACATGCTTTCCCGACAAATGGTATTTTCCGTAAGCTTTTTTTCATCATCCATTTAAAGTTACGTCCCAAGAATCCATAAATCAGGAATATATCGAATGCTCCTTGATGATTGGCTACAAAGACATACGAGGTGTTTTTGTCCAGTACCTCATGTCCTTCTACTTTTACGGGGAGCAAAAACAGAAAACAGGTTAGTTGTGACCAAAGTTTTCCGGGGTAATATCCCCAAAAATGTCCGTTTCCTAACCAGCATCCTAGCATTGTGGTTAGGGCTGTCAGGATAGTGGCTACTACGAAAATCGGTAATCCAATGCAGATTTGGTAGATGATGTAAATGAGTCTCATGTTTATGATTTTTAAGTTTATAAATCTTTTAGGTTGAATGTGTTCCGGTATCGTTTTTTTGTGTCTGTAATCTTTTTATTTTATTGTTTGTTTTTGAGGGTAATGACCGTTATTTCAGGCCATGCACCAAGGCGCATGGGGAACATGACGAAGCCCAGGCCTACATTGACATAAAGGCCGCGTCCGTTTTCCAGATACATGCCACGATGTTCCGGATAGACAAATTTGGAGAAGGAAAATCCGAACAGATTAACCTGCATGTCATGAGTATGACCGGCAAGCATGAGCTGGACATCTGTTTCGGGCAAAACATTGCGTTTCCAGTGTGTGGGATCGTGACTGAGCAAAATTTTGAACATTCCATCGGTATGCTGTAATGCTTTAGGAAGATTCCCCCGATTAGGAAAGGGAGGGTTCCCACTGTTCTCGACACCTGCTATTGCAATGGAGTCATTGCCTCTATACAAGATGCGATGTTCATTCATCAGTACCTCCCATCCCATTTGTTTTTCTCTGCAAATGAGGGTGTCGATATTTGCCAGGCGCTCAGCTTCGCTGTTCCAATGTGTGTATGTGGCATAATCGTGGTTGCCCAGCACGGCATATACTCCGTCTTTGGCATGTAACTGAGATAGAATAGTCATAAAAGGTTTCATCTCGTCAGCACGGCTATTTACCAAATCACCGGTAAAGGCGACCAGGTCTGGATATTGGGCATTGCATAATGTCACGGCACGTTGCAAGGCTTCACCATGGTCGTCCCAACTTCCTGTATGAATATCGGATAATTGTAAGATCCGATAGCCGTTAAAAGCATCGGGGAGGTCGGGAGATATGAAAGTGACTTTGTTGACTTGGAAAAACTCTTTTCCGAAAGCAGCCCCGAATACGATGTAAATGCAGGTAATGAGTGCTGCTGATGACGGGATACAGATTCTTGCAAGTCTGTATAAATGTACGATGGATAATGGCATCGGCTTCTTGATGAAGCATTGAACAGACTTTTTACAAAGATAAATCAGTAAGTCGCACAGCATGAATACCATTTTGGGAACAGCTATGCATAATGCTACAATCAGGTAAATGCCGAAAGCATGCTGAAAAGAGTCGCGGAAAGAAACAAAAACAAGCAGGGCTAGCAGCAAACAGATGCTTGGCATCCACCAGAGTTTTCTTATCCATTGTTTTGCGCAATACTTGATATGGAATCTGTAAATATACCAATCGGGCAATAACAGCAAGATTAAGAAGAATAATGAAATGCGTAATATAATCATATCAGTCGGGATGTTGTTATAAATTGGCGGTTAAAAATTTGCGTAAATAATTGCTGTCCATGCCTCGTCGTGTCGCGTAATCAGCCAATTGGTGTTCGTCGATTTTTCCTATGGAAAAATAGTGTGATTGTGGATGCGCGAACATCAGTCCACATACCGATGCATGTGGTCGCATCATGCCGTTTTCGGTAAGATGGATGCCGATTTTGTTCATGTCAATCAGCGTGTTAAGTAAAAACGTTACCGATAGGTCTGGAAGTGAAGGATAGCCTACTGCCGGGCGGATACCTTGATATTCTCCATTCAGCAGTTGCTTGTGGGTCAAATGTTCGTCTTTGGCATATCCCCAAATTTCTTTCCGAATGGTTTCGTGTAGTTTTTCAGCAGCAGCTTCAGCCAGACGCTCGTTTAAGGTCTGTACAAGCAAGTGCTGATAGGCATCGTTTGCGTAGCTTTTTTCAAAAGTATTATCAACGGTGGTGGCAAATGCCCCCACCGTATCGACAATTCCTTGTGACAATGGACGTACAAAATCGCTTAAACAGAGAAATGGAGCGTTGGGATGTATCCGTGTCTGTTGACGGAGCAGAGGGAACCTGGTTCCGTCTAGTAATAAATCATCACCATCAGCATTGGCATCCATGAGCCTGTATATTGCCTGTATCTTGCACTTTTCATCCATGTGTCTCAGCAGGCGTTGGGCTTCGTTATACAGAAGTATGGCTTCGGTAGCTTTAGCTGTATCTGTTTGTGGAAAATTTGCCGCCCATCTCGTCTGGCAGGTGTCACATCCAGCTATGTCTGCTATTGCAGCAAACCGAGGCTGGAATCCCCACGCATGGAAAAAATAGATCCAGTTGATATAACCGGCTAAATCCTGGATTGTATAGCTGACAGTGGTATTTGCAATTTTCATACGTTTTTTTTATCGGTTAAAACGGAGTGGTTCTCCTCGATATGCTTCATTTACTTGTCCATCGGTATATACTAAATTCCCGTTGACAAATGTCTTTTCCACTTTTGTATGGAAAGTTTGGCCTTCATACGGACTCCACCCGCATTTGCTCAATATGCAGTCTTTGGTAACAGTCCATTCTGCTTCCGGATTCAGGATAACCAAATCGGCTTTATAGCCCGGGCGGATGTAACCTCGTTTGTCTATCTGAAACAAATCAGCAGGTGTATGGCACATTTTATTTACCATTTGTTCTATAGTGAATATACCTTGTCTTACCAATTCCATCATGCAATTCAGTGAAAATTGGATGGATGGCATGCCGGAGGCTGCTTTTAGTGCTCCCCCTTCTTTTTCCGAAAGCAGATGAGGGGCATGGTCTGTCGCTATGACATCAATAAGGTTTGTGCGTAAGGCCCGGTGTAAAGCTTCACGATCCTTGGATGTCTTGACACTCGGATTACATTTGATGCGAGCCCCATAATTGCCGTAATCGTCTTCGCAGAACATCAAATGTGAAACACATGCTTCTGACGTTATTTGTTTCTGCGAAACCGGAAGGTCCGTAAACAAGCTCAACTCGCGGGCAGTGCTGAGATGGAGTACATGTAGCCTTGCTCCTGTTTCTTGTGCCAGAAGTACTGCTTCTTTCGTCGATTCCCAACACGCTGCTTTGCTTCTGATACGGGAATGGTATTTGATGTCGGGATCTTCTCCAAATTTCATTTTGGCAAGTTCCGTGTTCCATTCAATGATTTCAGGATTCTCACAATGTGTGGCGATTAAGATGGGAGCAGCTTGAAATATTCGTTTCAATGACTCTCTTTTTTCTACCAGCATATTGCCTGTGCTGGCTCCCATAAAGAGTTTTATGCCACATACGCGTGTCTTGTCTAATTGGGAAAACAAATCAGTGTTGTCATTGGTTGCCCCAAAGTAGAAAGAATAATTGACAATGCTTTTTTGTGAAGCAAGGTTGAATTTTTCTTCTAACGCTTCGATTGTGACGGTCTGAGGCTTGCAGTTGGGCATATCCATGAAAGAAGTGACACCTCCTGCTGCAGCTGCAGAACTTTCTGTAGCTATATCAGCCTTATGTGTCAGACCGGGTTCGCGAAAATGTACATGGTCGTCAATAACTCCCGGAATCAGGTAATATCCGTTGGCATCGATGACTCTGTCACATTTTGTTTGGGGTTCAGGATTGCCTTTTATTACCGCATAAATCAATTCATCTTCAACAATGACCGTACCAACGTATTTTTCTCCTTCGTTTACGATGGTTGCATTTTTGATACAAATCCGCATAATATTTATATTTTTATTAAAGGTTTCTCAAATGAAGAGCCTGTATCTTTCCAGTAAAAAATCACAGATGAATGTTTCTCTTTACTGGGAATATATGAACGTTTAGAAGCTGTTTTGAATTTCTCCAAAAAGTTTTTCTTGGCTTGATGTATCCGTTTTCGTGTGTGCTTTGGGCGATTTTTTGGTCCTTTCCGCTCCTGTTCTTCGTCAGATAGCCCGCTATCTTCCTCATCACAGAAGCGAAAATGCCTCAAAAACTCATCCCAAATCATCGCACGATAAATTCAAAACAGCTTCTTAAATTTGGGGATAAGACTTAAACAGACTGTCCCATTTTAAACGGATAACTCCGAATACAGCCTCACCAAATATACTGCTGTTCATCTTTGAAGTCCCTAATTCGCGATTGACGAAAATGACAGGCACTTCTTTGATTTTACACCCGCATTTATACGCTGTAAATTTCATTTCAATTTGGAATGCGTATCCTTTAAAACGTATTTTATCGAGTGGAATGGTTTCTAGTGCATGCCGGCGGTAACACTTGAATCCGGCAGTCGTGTCGTGAATCGGAAGTCCGGTTACAATTCTTACGTATTTGGATGCGAAGTATGACATGAGCACTCTTCCCATGGGCCAGTTAACCACATTGACTCCACTGATATACCGCGAACCAATGGCAATGTCGAATCCTTCGGTATGACATGCTTGATATAAGCGTGGCAAATCATTCGGGCTGTGACTGAAGTCTGCATCCATTTCGAATATGTAGTCGTATTGATGTGCTATGGCCCATTTAAATCCAGTTATGTAGGCAGTACCTAAACCTAATTTCCCTTTTCGTTCAATGATGAAAAGACGATCTGGAAATTCTTTTTGGAGTGTGTGTACAATCTTTGCTGTACCATCGGGTGAATTGTCATCGATGATAAGAATATGGAAACATTTTTCTAAAGTAAATACTGCACGAATAATGTTTTCAATGTTTTCTTTTTCGTTGTAAGTTGGTATGATTACAACACTATCACTTGTCTGCATGTACGTTTTTGTTTTTTTATTATGCAAAGATAAATAATGAGTGTGATTATGCATGCATGAAAAGTAAAAAATGGAATGTAAAAACATACTTTTTGATGAAAATATAGTTTTCTTGAAAAAAATGTGTGTGATTGTTTGGCAGATTCAAATAAAGGTCGTACATTTGCACCCGCAAACGAGAAAGAAACGCACTCTTAGCTCAGTTGGTAGAGCAACTGACTCTTAATCAGTGGGTCCAGGGTTCGAATCCCTGAGGGTGTACTTCTGGAAAATTTGCACGGGAGATTTGACATTTATAGTTATGGATGCACTCTTAGCTCAGTTGGTAGAGCAACTGACTCTTAATCAGTGGGTCCAGGGTTCGAATCCCTGAGGGTGTACCTGTAGAAGAGCAATCTTATAAACTGATAACCGACAGGTTATAGTGAAAGATTGCTCTTTTTTGTTATGTGGATATCTGTAGCTTGGTATAAAATGTGAGATCATGAAAAGACAACAATTCAAGTAGGTCTTTTGATGAACATAAGTGAGTCGGCTGTTTCACATAAGTAACCCGGGTGTTTCACATAAGTGAGTCAGTCGTATCACTTATGTTCGTTTGAGTGGCTCGGTGTCAGGTTGGGTTCGAATTGAACAAGGGTGGGGGTGCACAAAAAATCCATCTCCTGAAAGAAGATGGATTTTTGTGTGACCGCGACAGGATTCAAACCTGTAACCGGCTGATCCGTAGTCAGCTACTCTATTCAGTTGAGCTACGCGGCCATCATTGGAAATTCTATTTATCATGAAGTGTGATCGCGACAGGATTCAAACCTGTAACCGGCTGATCCGTAGTCAGCTACTCTATTCAGTTGAGCTACGCGACCATTCTTTCACGTGTCATTCTTGAGAGTGTGACCGCGACAGGATTCAAACCTGTAACCGGCTGATCCGTAGTCAGCTACTCTATTCAGTTGAGCTACGCGGCCATCTCTTTTTGTTTGACGGGTGCAAAGGTATATACTTCTTGGATAATATGCAAATTTTGAAGCGATTTTTTTCTGTTTTTTTATTCTATGAATCGTGTATTGAATATCTGCCAACCCAATGTAAGACCGAAATTCCAATTTTTAGTCGGTGAACTATAATGATTTACGTAAGCACTGATGGAACCGAAGGGTAGTTTCACTACTAAAGAAATTTCCCCCAGATATTCTATTCGGCTGAATAATTTCCCATAATATGCTTGGGACTGGTCGTCACGGAGTATCGGGAAGATTGGCGCAAATCCATACAGTTCTGCCCGTGCATGGAATACTGGCGTAAACTGATAGATGGGCATAATACCCGCTCCGATGAACTGATTGGCGCGAAATGCTTCGTTGTAGGTGATTTTGCTGTGGGCGGTGGGGGAAAATTCTCCTGCTTGCATTAGGGTGGCTGTATAATTATGGCTGAAGTTTCGTGACGAATAATAGGCATGGATGTAGTTGCCTAATATAAATTTAGGCGATAGCGCATAATAACGTTCCATTTCATACGACAATTGTAGCCAGGATTGTTCGTATTTATAGTCTCCATTGTAGGGATCTACACTAGAACCTGCCTCATAGCGTTCGCGGCCAGTATAAATGTTTGCAACAAGACGTTCGCGCCGTCCGGCCGTAGCATACTGGCGGCTATTTAATGTGTTTCCTTCAAGTGCTACCGAGCCGCCAAAAATCATATAATGACTTTTATCATTCAGGTCATTGTTGAAATCAATGACGTTCTTTTGGAAATATTCATCTTGTAAATCACCCAATCCAATGCCGAATTCTACCTTTTGCCGTGTAAGAAAAGGCATTGACACCAATAGTTTCACAAACTTTTCACGTTTCTTGCTGAATACAGGTGAATTGCCTTTTGTAAATAGCTTTTCCTGCTTGAAATAATCGAAAGAAGAAAGCGAACCTATCAGTCTGACAGATGTCGGCAGGTGAGAAGGCAAGTCAATCCGTCCCGAGACTTGCAGGTTGTTGTATATCTGTCCCAACTGTGCATCCAGAGATACTTCTTTCGAATAGTTGTTCAAATTTTGATAAGTAGCACCTACATAAATCTGGTTAGAACCGTTTGAGCCTACGTTGCCCCCTGCACGAAGGGTAAGGTCGTCTTCTATTTTCACTTTCAGGTGCAGGTCGAATGTGTGATCAGAGGCATTATATATGGCATGGGGGATAATTTCGGAAATCATGTTATCGGTCATCAGCCGGAAATATCCCTTTCGCAAATCTTCCAGTGTAAACACCTCCTTGTCTGAAGAATGAAACTCTTTGCGGATATAACGTTTTTGCTGTTCATTGGCACCGTCGATTTCTATCCGGCGGAAGCGAAATTCAGGCATCCGGTTTTTATAGGCAATGCGCTCCCGTTCCAACTGGCGATAGTTGACGCGGCGTGATATACGCATTTTTATCGAATCCATCAGTTGGATAGTCCGGTTATAACCAATATCATGCAACTCATCAAAACGGTCAAAATCCATCAAGTTGACATCGGTATATTTAAATGTCATTAAAATGCCCAGCGAATCGGGGATGGAATAATCTGTTTTTTGCATAATCATGTTTTCCAATTGTCCCATCAAGTCTCCTTCTTTCGGTTTTCCCGGATTAGAGCTAACCACACTGCCTATCATAATGTCAGGATGGAAGTCATCCATCATGACATTGGTTGGGAAATTGTTATAAATACCTCCATCGTATGCCAATACAGAATCGATTTCGATGGGTTTGAACATGGCGGGGAAACTCATTGAGGCACGCACGGCATCGCCCAAATCTCCTTTGCTGAAAATAATGGGACGTTTGTTATACACATCCGAAGCCACACAACGAAAGGGAATAAATAATTGATTGAAATCTCCGTGACACGATGCTGTGGCCTGACCGAAGAGTTGAAGGAAGGCTAAATTCATTTGCAGCGGATCAACCACACTGGAAGGCAAAAACTGGGCTTTTACTTTGTGAAGGGGATTTTTGAGTGAAACCCGTACATTAATAAATTCAGGGGTTGGAGGATTTTTCTTGAAATAATATATGTATTTTTCTTCCATTCCTCCCGTATACCAACGTTTGAAATCATCCGATTTCAATAATTTTTCCATGTCATCGGGCGAGTAACCCATGGCATAAAGTGCCCCTATAATAGCTCCCATCGAAGTTCCCGTCACATAATCTATCGGAATATTGTTTTCCTCTAAAGCACGGATGACACCTATATGGGTCAATCCTTTTGCTCCTCCGCCGCTTAAAACTAACCCGATTTTCTGTGACTTCATCGGTAAGATGCATAGAAAAAGGTATATCAGGATTAAATGTATTTTATTCATCGTATAATCTATAGTTGTTTTAGGTTAGCCAAAGATAGATAAAAAAAACTTTAAGCCGAAATAAATCGTCTATTTTTGCAAAATGAAAAAGAATTCAGAATCTTTTCAGAATTCTTCGGTAATTTTGTCGTATCAAAACAAATTCAGTTTATAAAAGCGCAAGAATATGAAAAATAAGTGGAAATTTTATGTGTTGCCTGCTTTAGCTGTTGCAGGTGCATTCGTGTTTCAGAGTTGTGATGATGACGATGATTTGAAAATGTCGGATATTCCTCAAACCGTACAGCAAAACTTCCAAAGCCAATATCCCAATGTACAGTGGGTAGAATGGGAGGCTGAATGGGGAAATTACAAGGCAGATTTCTTTTTCAATGGGACAGTGGCAGAATGGGAACTTGACTTGAATACGCAGGCGGAAGCCTGGTATTCGCAGGAAGGAGAATGGCTTCGTACAGAATTTAATGTGGAAAATTATTACTTCAATCCATCGTCTACTGATGTCATTCCGCAAGCTGTACGTGAAACCATTAGTAATATTGCAGGAGGAAGACAGGTAGAAGATGTTGACCGCGTAGATATGCCAGGCGGTATTAACGGTGACTATTTTGATGTGGAAATTGAAAATGAACCGAATGATATTTACGTGAAAATCGGATTCGATGGCACGCAATTGCAATAAAAAATGCGCCCTACACATATAAAGATGTATGTGTAGGGCGATTTTTCTTAAAAGAAGAATATCAATTTGATGGAAACATCTTTAAATCAATTCAACGCTACGTTTCACGAAGTTCGTTAACGCTTCGCCTTTCAGCATTCCGTTTTGCAACAAAGCCAAGTCGATAAGTTGGTGAACAATCTTGTTATCTGTTGCATACCGGTTGATAATGCTGTCTTTTTCTTGTTTCTTTTCGTCCAGTTTCTTGTCGATATCTTTCAATTCATCTTTTTCTGCTGTCGGGATTTCCTCGTCTTTCTTGCCTTCGTGAGCCTTACGGAGTTCTCCTTCACGCAATTTCAATGTGGCGATTTCACCTTCTACAGGAACCAGTTGTTCGGCACAAGCCGATTCTGTGTCATTCAAAACTTGTTTGATGAGTTTATGGTCGCTATTCAGAACCAGATTGAACATATCCGGCATTTCACCGTAAAAGCTCATGCCCGGCTGGATGTTTGCCATTTCTTTCATACGGCGCATGTATTCTGATTGTGTGATGACAATCGGAGCGGCAGTTTCGCCCATGGGTTGAGTCTCTACATGGAACTCGGTTTTTTGCAGTTTGGGCAGTTGTCCGTTGAATACTGTGGCCAATATCTGCCGTTTGTCTTCTGCTAATGCTTCTCCTTTTTGGTCTTCTTTTACAATCAGACGGTCAATCACGTCACTATCTACACGTGTGAAACGACTTTTTTCAAGTTTCTGTTCCAACATGTTGACCATCGGGACATCCAGTTGTCCGTCAAGTAACAATACGCTGTAGCCCTTGTTCTTAGCTGTATCGACATACGTATATTGTTCGTCGATATTGTTAGCATATAAGTATATCAGGTTGCCTTCTTTGTCGGTCTGGTTGTCTTTTATCAATGTCTGGTATTCGTCGAATGTGTAGTACTTGCCTTCCGTATCTTTGAAGAGGGCAAACTTGTTTGCCTTTTCATAGAAATCTTCTTGCGTCAGCATACCATAATTGATGAAGATTTTCAAATCGTCCCATTTTTCTTCAAATTCTTTGCGGTCGTTTTTGAAGATAGACTGTAGACGGTCGGCTACTTTCTTTGTGATATACGTAGAAATCTTTTTCACGTTCGAATCGCTTTGCAAGTACGAGCGTGATACGTTTAACGGGATGTCCGGTGAATCGATTACGCCATGCAGTAAGGTCAGGAAGTCAGGAACGATTCCTTCTACAGAGTCGGTTACGTATACTTGGTTGCAATAGAGTTGGATTTTGTTTCGTTGCAACTCGATGTTGCTTTTAATTTTCGGGAAATACAGCACACCGGTCAGGTTAAACGGATAGTCTACGTTCAGATGAATCCAGAATAGTGGCTCGTCTGACATTGGATACAAGTCGCGGTAGAATTTCTTATAATCTTCGTCTTTCAATTCGCTTGGCTTCTTGGTCCAAATAGGACAAGTGTCATTGATGACATTGTCTTCTTCTGTATCTACCTGTTTGCCGTCTTTCCACTCTTTTTTCTTTCCGAAAGCTACCGGAACAGGCAAGAAACGACAGTACTTGGTCAGCAGGCTTTGAATGCGTGATTCCTCGATAAACTCCTTGCAGTCATCATCAATGTATAAAATAATGTCGGTACCCCGGTCATTCCGTTCGGCATCTTCCAGTGTGAACTCTGGACTTCCATCGCATGTCCATTTTACAGACTGGGCATTTTCTTTATAAGAACGGGTAATGAGTTCAACTTTTTTGGCAACCATAAAGGCTGAATAGAAACCTAACCCGAAATGTCCGATGATGGCATTCGCGTCGTTTTTGTATTTTTCAAGAAAATCGTTGGCTCCCGAAAAAGCAATCTGGTTGATGTATTTGTCGATTTCTTCGGCAGTCAGTCCCAATCCACGGTCGGAAATGGTGATGGTACCTTGCTCCTTATTCACACTGACATGAATGGTCAAGTCACCCAATTCTCCTTTGAAATCGCCTGTAGCAGCTAACGTCTTCAGCTTTTGAGTAGCATCAACAGCATTCGACACCAGTTCACGCAGGAAAATTTCGTGATCGCTGTACAGGAACTTTTTGATGATGGGGAATATGTTCTCTGTTGTAACCCCAATATTACCTTTTTGCATATAATTATAGTTTTAATGATAATCAAAAATCCATTTCAGTACTGACAAAAAAAATGCCAGACGGCATCCGTCTGACATTTTGTCTGTATTCTTGTTTTCTTGCTCTGATGCTTATGGCCGGACAAGCTCGATTTTCAGTGCTTTATTATCAGCTTCTGTGCTTACCCGAATGGTATCCCCCGTCTGCGTTTCTTGGTTTAGCAGTAATTCGGCTATTCCATCTTCCAGGTTGTTTTGTATAGAACGCTTCAGCGGACGTGCTCCGAATTGAACGTCATATCCCTTTGATGCTACAAACCGTTTGGCATCGTCGGTGATTTCCAGCTTATATCCAAGATTTTCCATTCGGCTATACAAACCTTTCAATTCGATGTCGATAATCTTCTGCAAAGCATTCAGGTCTAATTGGTCGAACATAATAATTTCATCTAACCTGTTAATGAATTCGGGGGCGAATGATTTGTTTAAGGCTTTGGTGATAACGCTGCGCGAATATTCTTTGTCATCCTGGTCATTGCGGGTCTGGGCTGCAAAACCAATGCCTTTGCCAAATTCCTTTAACTGCCGTGTGCCGATATTTGAGGTCATGATAAGGACCGTGTTTTTGAAATCAACAGTCCGGCCGTAGCTATCTGTCAGTCTTCCCTCATCCATTACTTGTAGCAGTAAATTGTATACATCAGGATGTGCCTTTTCTATCTCATCAAGCAAAACGATGGAATAGGGTTTACGGCGTACCTTTTCTGTCAGCTGTCCTCCTTCTTCATAACCGACATAGCCCGGAGGGGCTCCAACCAAACGTGATACTGTAAATTTCTCCATATATTCGCTCATGTCAATCCGGATGAGCGCATCAGCCGATCCGAACATTTCTTTTGCCAATTCTTTTGCCAGATGAGTCTTGCCCACGCCGGTCGGTCCTAAGAATAAGAAAGTACCGATTGGCTTGTTGGGGTCTTTCAGTCCCATGCGGCTACGTTGGATGGCTTTCACCAATGTTTCTACAGCTTTGTCTTGCGCAATGACCTTTGAAAGCAATTCATCTTTCATGCCTCTCAGCTTATTGCCTTCGGCATGTGCCATGCGTTGCACGGGGACACCCGACATCATAGAAACGACGTCTGCGATTTGTTTATCATCGACTTTCTCCCGGTTTTCACGTAAACTTTCTTCCCACCGCGCTTTCATTGTTTCCAGTTCTTCGGACAATGATTTTTCACGGTCACGAAAACTTGCAGCCAATTCAAAATCTTGCATTCGCACTGCTTCGGTTTTGTGCATCCGTGCTTCATCTATCATCTTCTCCTGATTCTCGATTTCTTTTGGTACCGTAATGTTGGTCAGATGTACACGCGATCCTGCTTCATCCAAGGCATCGATAGCCTTGTCCGGGAAGTTTCGGTCGGTAATGTAACGCTCTGTCAGTTTGACGCAGGCTTCCAATGCGGCTTCTGTATATGTTACGTTGTGATGTTCTTCGTATTTATCCTTAATATTACGCAGAATTTGAAGCGTCTCTTCAGGAGTGGTAGGCTCTACCAGCACTTTTTGGAAACGACGTTCTAAAGCACCGTCTTTTTCAATATTCTGCCGGTATTCATCCAGTGTCGTAGCTCCAATGCATTGAATCTCACCACGTGCCAACGCGGGTTTTAGCATATTGGCTGCATCCATTGATCCGGCTGCCGAACCGGCTCCCACGATGTTGTGTATTTCGTCTATAAACAAAATTACATTTGTGTTTTTTTTCAGTTCATTCAAAATAGCACGGATGCGTTCCTCGAATTGTCCGCGGTATTTGGTGCCTGCCACAATGGCAGTCATGTCAAGAGCCACGACCCGTTTCCCAAACAAGATGCGCGACACTTTTTTTTCTATGATGCGCAGGGCAAGCCCTTCTACAATGGCTGATTTGCCTACACCTGGTTCGCCTATTAAAATCGGATTGTTTTTCTTGCGTCTGCTCAGAATCTGTGCCAGCCGTTCGATTTCTTTTTCACGTCCAACGACGGGGTCCAGCTTTCCTTCTGCGGCCAGTTGAGTCATATCTGTGCCAAAAGAGTCCAGAACCGGTGTGTTATTGTCCGGTTTTTGCTGTCTGGTTTGTGTTGTCTTTTGAGAATCAGAAGGGTAAGATGCGCGTCCGCTATTAGAACTTTGGTGTCGGATGTTTTCATCTTCTTCGTCTTCTTCTTCTCCGAAGTCCAATCCGCTTTGCGGTTCAGTCTTTGGTACTAGTTTGTCTAGTATTTTCTGGTAAGTTACTTCGTTTTCTTCCAATGTCTGAGATGCTTTATTGTGGTCTTCTTTCATAATTGCCAGCAACATGTGTTCGGTATCGGCAATTTGGGATTTTAAAAAACGGGCTTCCAGTATGCTCATCTTTAATATCTTAGATGCCTGATTGTTGAACGTGATATTATCAGAGTAAGTATCTGACATATCCGAGTACATGCGCAATTCTTCTTCCAGTGTTTCTTTTACTTTCTGAAGGTTGACATATAAGCTTTCCAAGATGTGTACAGCTTTCCCTTCCCCTTCCCTTATCAGTCCTAGAAGCAGATGCTCGGGGGCGATGCAGGTATTTCTCAGTCTGTTGGCCTCTTCTTTGCTGTATTGGATAACGTCAGAAACCCGTTGTGTAAATTGGTTATTCATAAAGTCTCTTTTCCTCCCTTTCGGAATAGTTGTTAGTATATCATGTCTTTGCAAAGATAACATTATATTTATATATAATCTTGCTTTTCCTTGTTTATTTTACAAAATCTGTGCCACACTTGTGCTTATGCCTTGCAATTATGCAAGCACATACTTTCTTTGGCCATCTAATATATATTCTTCCGCTTGTGAAGCTATTTTCGTGGCCGGACGGATATATCTTCGTGACAAACGTGTCAGATGATGAGTGCCGATGACGTTTTTTTGTGCCATCCATTGCTTGTATAAGCGGTTTGTTTTCAATGCATTTTCTAAAACTTGACGATTTTGTTTTGCCAATTCAACAAAAAGTCGTAATTTAGCGTGATTTTTAACGGATGAAAAAGTAATATTAATTTTTAATTTGTTTCAATGCAAGAACAAGACAGAATCATAAAAATCAACATTGAGGAGGAAATGAAAAAGTCGTATATCGATTACTCTATGTCGGTAATCGTAGCGCGTGCCCTCCCTGATGTGAGAGATGGATTTAAGCCTGTTCATCGCCGTATCCTTTATGGAATGATGGAATTGGGCAATACATCAGACAAACCTTATAAAAAAGCTGCCAGAATCGTAGGTGAGGTGTTGGGTAAGTATCACCCACATGGCGATTCTTCCGTTTATGGTGCATTGGTGCGCATGGCTCAAGACTGGGCCATGCGTTATCCGCTGGTAGACGGACAGGGAAATTTCGGCTCTGTTGATGGTGATAGTCCTGCAGCCATGCGTTATACTGAAGCCCGCCTGAAAAAAATAGGGGAGGAGATGATGCAGGATTTGTATAAAGAAACTGTTGATTTCACCAATAACTTTGACGATACGTTACAAGAGCCTACCGTTATGCCTACACGTATTCCCAATTTGCTCGTAAATGGTGCATCGGGTATTGCCGTAGGTATGGCAACGAATATGCCGACTCATAACCTGTCGGAAGTGATCGATGCCTGTGTGGCATACATCGATGACAATGATATTGATGTCGACGGTCTGATGAAATACATTAAAGGGCCTGATTTCCCGACAGGAGGATATATATATGGTATAAGCGGTGTCCGTGAAGCGTATGAAACAGGTCGTGGACGGATTGTGATGCGTGCCAAGGCGGAAATAGAGTCACATCCGACGCACGATAAAATCGTTGTCAGAGAAATTCCGTACAATGTAAACAAGAAAGAGTTAATCGAAAAGATAGCCTCGCTGGTCAACGAGAAGAAACTGGACGGCATTTCTTATATTAATGATGAAACCGATCGCGAAGGAATGCGTATCGTGATTGATGTAAAACGTGATGCCAATGCAAATGTCGTTTTAAACAAATTGTTTAAAATGACCGATTTGCAAAGTTCGTTTAATGTAAACAACATTGCATTGGTACATGGCCGTCCCCGTTTGTTAAGTTTGAAGGATTTGATTCGTCTGTTTGTGGAGCATCGTCACGAAGTTGTCATCCGTCGGACCAGATTCGATTTGCGTAAAGCAAAAGAACGTGCGCATATCCTGGAAGGTCTTATCATCGCTTCCGATAATATAGATGAGGTGATTCGTATCATTCGTGCTGCTAAAACTCCCAATGAAGCTATAACCAATCTGATGGACCGTTTCCAGTTGAGTGAAGTGCAAGCACGTGCCATTGTGGAAATGCGTCTTCGTCAATTGACCGGATTGCTTCAGGAACAGCTGCACGCCGAATATGAAGAACTGATGAAGCAGATCGCTTATTTCGAGGAAATCTTGTCGAATGATGAGTTATGCAAGAAAGTCATCAAGGACGAACTGATTGAGGTGAAAGAAAAATATGGGGATAAGCGCCGTTCGGAAATTGTCTATTCGTCTGAAGAATTCAATCCGGAAGATTTTTATGCCGATGATGAAGTGGTAATTACAATTTCACACATGGGATATATCAAACGTACACCGCTCGCCGACTTCCGCACGCAACATCGTGGAGGAGTAGGAGCAAAAGGAAGCGAGACACGTGATGAAGACTTTATCGAACATATTTATCCGGCCACGATGCACAATACTTTGTTGTTCTTTACTCAAAAAGGAAAGTGCTATTGGCTGAAGGCATACGAAATTCCCGAAGGCAACAAAACTTCAAAAGGGCGTGCTATTCAGAATTTGTTGAATATTGATTCGGATGATACGGTTACCGCATATTTGCGTGTGAAAAATTTAAACGACACCGAATTTGTCAACAGTCATTACGTATTGTTCTGCACCAAGAAGGGAGTCATCAAGAAAACATTGCTCGAACAATATTCGCGTCCGCGGCAAAACGGTGTGAATGCTATCACCATCCGTGAAGACGACCGCGTTATCGAAGTGCGTATGACCAACGGAAGCAATGAAGTCGTCATAGCCAACCGTAACGGACGTGCCATCCGGTTTAATGAAACAGCTGTACGTGAGATGGGACGTACTGCTACAGGCGTGAGAGGCATTACCCTTGACGAGGACGGACAAGATGAAGTAGCAGGAATGATTTGTATCAAAGACCCGCAGAAAGAAACGATAATGGTCATTTCTGAGCATGGATATGGCAAGCGTTCCGACATTGAAGATTATCGTAAGACCAATCGTGGCGGAAAAGGTGTAAAGACTTTGAATATTACCGAAAAAACCGGTAAATTAGTGGCCATAAAATCTGTGACTGATGAAAATGACTTGATGATTATCAATAAGTCAGGTATTACGATTCGGTTGAGAGTGGCAGATGTACGAATCATGGGCCGTGCTACACAAGGAGTCCGTTTAATCGATTTAGGTAAACGTAATGACAGCATCGGTTCGGTCTGCAAGGTCAATTCAGAAGCTGATTCTGCCGCTGACGCAGAAGAGGCGTTGAACGAGCCACTGGATAATGAAGAGGGAAATGCTTCTTCAAGCGATAACCCGACAGAAGAACTAAAGAACACGTAAATAAACAATAGTTTGTATTATCTAAATTTTTAAAATTATGAAAAAAGTTTTATTGACTACCGCTCTCTTCTTCACCGTATGTGCTGTGTCGGCACAAGAAAGTGTTGTGAAAGAAGCAAAATCAGCAAAAAGCGATCCTGTTAAGGCGGCTCAAATTATTGAACCTGCTTTGGTTGATCCTTCTACTGCCAATGATCCTGAAACGTGGAAACTGGCTGGTGATTTCCAAAAAGCCATCTATGATGATGAGAACATGAAGCTGTATCTTCCCGGCGGACAGGCAGACACTGCCAAATTGTATAACAGTCTGGCGAAAATGTTTGAATATTACACCAAGTGCGATGAGGTAGAACAGGCTAAAGTGCAAAGTGGTGAATTGAAAAAACCGAAACTGAGAAAAAAACTTGCCAAAACATTGGCAGCCGTACGCCCGAATCTGACAAATGGTGGTTCTGAGGCTTACAATAGCGGAAACTACGCAGATGCACTGAAGTATTTTGGCCTGTACGTAGACGCTTCGCAAAATCCGATGTTTGCTGAAGAAGAAGCAGTGAAGAACGACACGTTGAACCCGTTAATCGCCTGCTACGCAGCATTGGCGGCCAATTCATTGGATGACAAAGCTGCTGTTATCAAATATGCTACTATCGGTAAGACGCATAAGGAAGAAGGCTATCGCGCGTTGATGTGTTTAGCCGAAGCTTATGGAAAAGGTGAACAGACAGATTCGGTAAAATGGCTGGAAGTTATTAAAGAAGGATCTGAAAAATTCCCGACTCAGGAATATTTTATCGGTAACTTAATGGACTATTATATCCAAAAAGGGCAAGTTGATACAGCGCTGAGTGAAATTGATGCTATTCTGGCAAAAAATGAAACTCCGTACTTTTTGTATGTAAAAGGTGTCCTGCAATATGAAAAGAAGGATTATGATAATGCCATCGCAACCTTTAATTCACTTATTGCTAAAAATGATGGTTTTGTAGGGGAAGCATATTCACAGATTGGTAATTGTTATTTTTTCCCGGCTCAAGAGTTGGTAGAAGAAAATAGTAAAATATCAATGGATGATCCCAAATATGCCGCAAACGAGGCAAAAATTAAGGAATTGTATGAAAAGGCTGTTCCTAATTACGAAAAGGCAAAAGAACTGAAACCGGACAACAAACAACTTTGGGGACAATTTTTGTTAAATATCTATTGGAAACTGAACAAGGCTGAATACGATGCTTTGGAAAAAGAGTTAGCTCAATAATTACACAACAACATATAGGCAATCGGGTAGGAAGAAAACGAAGTCGTTTTCTTCCTACTTTCATATTCTAGACTTTCATTGTTTATTATATTCCGATTCTTTTACTTTGTTAGAAGCTGTTTAAATTTATCGTGTGCTGATTCTATTAAAAAATGTCACCCAAAATGCCCATTCCCATGGGAAATGAGCATCTTGGGTGATAAAATGAATGTTGACTTTTGTTTTGGCGCACCTTTCGTTAGTGTATATTTCTCTCTTTTACGTTTGGGGTATAAGTGGATTATTTGCGTTTGGCATGTATCCATGTCAGTTTATGCCAAATGGTCTCTAGAGGTCCTCGTTTGAAGTGTCGGAACCACCAGTGTGCAAAGAGTAGCTGGAGTAAGAAAAACACAATACCGATGAGCAGACTGTATGTGGTTCCACAATAACGGTGTAGCCCCAGTCCGTAGCCGTAATAAAGAAAACTTCCGATGAGAGATTGTGAGATATAGTCGGTCAAACTCATTTTGCCGTAGGGTACAAGCAGTTGTTGTACTTTCCCTTTGTTTGTCCAGTACAGGAGTAGGAATGCACTGACCATCACCAACATGCATGCCAAGTTATACCACGAATTCCAGATGGTTTCCATTGATGCTTTCATGAAGGGGTTCGCTATTTGGGAATAGATGAAGTCTTTTAGGTAGTAAAGTACTACCGCACTAGGTAGTGCCGCAATGCCGACCCGTAGCCAAAAATGCATCACCTTTCCGTGTGTTTCGTCAGTAAGCCTGAACAGTCCTTTCCTTCCCAGCAGCATACCTGCCATGAAAAGCGATGCTGTCTGAAACACGCGTCCGTAGCACCATGCCCAGTTCAGGCTGGCAAGTTGTCCAGTTACTAAATTTGTCTTTATCAGTTCCCAAAGTGATGACTCTTTCATTTGCGGATAAACTTCGGTCAGCGAGTAAATCATCTGTTGGGGGTTGGCATCAGGGAAGAAGCATGCATAGATAACTTTGCACCACTCCAGAGGTTGTAACATTAGGATACATGCTATCCATGCCACAGTCTTGTCGGAGAGGTGGCGTACTGGAACCAATACAAATCCAAGCAAGGCATAAAGCACCAGTATTTCACCGGGAAAGAAAGATGCGTTGATAAATCCGAAGCCAAGCAGTAGCAGTAGTCTCCACATATAGCGGTTTCGGAAGTCTTGCCCACGCTTTTCACAGTTGTGGCTCTGCAAGTAGAAAGTGAAGCCGAACAGCAGGGCAAAAATAGCATAGGCTTTTCCGGAAAAAAGAAAGAACAGCATGTCCCATAAATGCTTGTCGAGGCTGGCAAGCAGAGGAGAGGTTGCTTCCGGAAATGAATAATAATTGAAATGCTCGATGTTGTGCAGCAGGATGATTCCCATGACGGCAAATCCGCGCAGAGCGTCAATGGCCAAGATTCGTTCGTTGGAACGCAGAAGTTCGTTTCCCATATTATCAGTGTTTGGATGATTTTAGTAAATTAGATTAATATGGGTGCAAACTTACAAAAAACTTGTGAGATTACTCCAGAAAACATGCGCATTTATGTCATGTAAACAGGGAAAAACACAACGTTTTGAAAAGATTCTTCTGAGGTATCTTCCTGGGAAAGTTTGCTGGAAGATTTAGCGATTCTTAAGGGAGGAACGTTGCGCTTCTGGTACATTTCGCTTATTTTTGTATGAACATTCTAATTTTAGAGAAACTATGAAACGAAACAATTGTTTATGGAGAGCGAGTTCCCTAGTGTGCTTGGTAGGGTTACTGGTGTCATGCGGCGATGTGCCCCAGATGGAAGGAACGTGGGTGGAACCTGTCCCTGGGATGGAAAACAGCGTACAGGGCTTCAAATTGGAAGAGGGTGGTAAGGCTTCTTCCGTTAATATGGCCACTTTACAGTATGAGTCGTGGAAACAGGAAGGTGATAAGCTTATTCTTTCGGGAAAGAGTATCGGCAACGGTGTTACCATACCTTTTTCGGACACGCTTGAAATAGCAGGGCTGACACAAGACAGTCTGTTCTTAAAACGAGGGACACTTGTCATGAGGTATGTCCGAAACGATGGGCAAGGGGGCAGAAGCGTACCTATGGCAGAACTTACGCCGGCGAAGAAAAACAGTTTTCGTACTGTGGGCACTTTGGTGCTTGCTCATGAGACACGTTCGTTTACGCCGGACGGTGACACGGTTTCCTATTGGGTGATTGATAAGACTGGCGAATTGCTGGAAGCTTATGATAAACTGACAGGAGGAATTAAGAATGGGAAACCGGTGTATGCCGAACTGGAAGTGATTGATGCGGGAAAGTCGGACGAAGGCTTTGCCGCTTCCTATCCCAGCGTATATCAGGTGGTGAAGATTGACAGCATGTCGCTGGAGGCACGGTGATGTAGCAGTGGCATTTGTAGTAGACGGTCGGCACGCCTTCAGGCTTCGTACAGTTTGCAAAGACGTTTTCCGGAGTCAGACAGCTGTGCCGACTGTCTGTTGGAGAGTAAAAGCCTTATACTCTAGAATGTCACTGGCTGTTAGGTAATTTGAAGAATAATTTGTACATTTGTGCTTGTGGGAATTATAGCGGCAGCGGTATTTGCCTGTCAGACTCTTGCTGAAAAATAATTATTAACCTTAAAAATAACATTCAATGTCAACCTTAACTGTTGCAATCATAATTGTATTTGTAATTGGATACTTATGTATCGCTTTGGAAACACTGACCAAAGTCAACAAGGCAGCTGTAGCCTTGCTGATGTTGGTTGTTTGTTGGACACTTTATATGTTCGATCCGGGCAATTTCCCGGCAGGTATCTTGCCCGATGCCGTGGCTGCAGCAGCAGGCTCGGTTATTGAAGGACATTTGGGAAGTACCGCCACTACCTTGTTCTTTCTGATGGGGGCAATGACCATCGTGGAGACCGTCGACCAGTATGGCGGCTTTAATTTTGTGCGCGACATGCTGAAGACAAAGAGCAAACGGGCGTTGTTGTGGCGCATTACAATTATGACTTTTTTCCTTTCGGCTATTCTGGATAATATGACTACTGCCATCGTGATGGTGATGATTCTCCGCAAGCTTATTGACGACCGCAGGGATCGTCTGATTTATGCTTCGCTCATTATCATTGCAGCCAATTCGGGTGGAGCCTTTTCGCCCATTGGCGATGTGACTACCATTATGCTTTGGAACAAAAGTCTGATTACAGCGGCAGGGGTCATTAAGGAATTGTTTGTCCCTTCGCTTGTCTCGATAGTCGTTCCAGCATACATCCTTTCATTTTCGCTTAAAGGGAACGTGTCGGCAGATACTGATGCAGGCACGGTTTCCATGGGCAGTGGACTGACCGGGTTTCAGCGTAAGGCGGTATTTTGGATTGGTGTGGGGGGACTGGTCTTTGTGCCCGTTTTCAAGTCGATTACCCATGTACCTCCTTTCGTAGGCATTCTGTTGGTGCTCGGCGCGTTGTGGGTGGTGACCGAATTGTTTTACCGCAGTCATCCAGAACATGACGAGAGTACGCAGAAGCGCGTGTCGAATATTATCTCGCGCATCGACATGAGCACCATTCTCTTTTTCCTGGGTATTTTGATGGCGGTGGCATGTCTGCAGGAAATCGGTGTGCTGTCCATTGTGGGACAGGGATTGAATGAAACTTTTGATGGCAACCATTATCTCATCACCGGCATCATCGGTGTACTTTCCAGCATCGTTGATAATGTACCCCTTGTGGCAGGCTGTATGGGAATGTATCCGATGGCCGATGCTGGCGATATGGCGCAGGATGGTATTTTCTGGCAGCTTCTGGCATACTGTGCGGGCGTGGGTGGCTCGATGCTCATCATTGGTTCGGCTGCAGGAGTAGTGGTGATGGGACTGGAGAAAATCACTTTCGGTTGGTACATGAAGCGTATCACATGGATTGCTTTCATTGGTTACGTGGCAGGTATTCTGGTATATTGGATAGAGAAGGCTGTGCTCGGGCTTTGATACGGATTCATTTCCTTTCCATCGCTTTTTGCCGGTCTGTCAGAATGGCGTCCTTGTTTTCCATCGCCCATTCTATCAATGGTAAGCATCCAACCACATGTTAGCTAGTTTTTCCGAACTTCCATATCTTTGCGGCATGTTCAACAAATTAAACAACGTTAGATATGGCAGTAACTAGTAAAGACATTGAGATTCTTT